>NZ_AZRM01000010.1 GCF_002895605.1 Petrotoga miotherma DSM 10691 | reverse complement strand
CTTACTTTAGCGCCCCTTCGCCCCGCAGCCCACCCATAAGGATAAAGGAATATGGCTTCGTCCCGCTCCCCACCCATATAAGAAAAGGAATCAGTGCCTTGCCTCTCAGTCTATCTAAGAGTCTATACTATTTTCTATTTTCGCAAGAATTGTTCAAGAGTTTCTCAATTACTTGGGGATAATAGTGATGCTCTAACTTATGAATTTCTTCCTCCAACTTTACAAGATCCCAATTTTTGTCTAGTCTTAACTTTTTTTGTAATATGATTTTCCCAGTATCAACTTTCTCTTCTACGTAATGAATTGTTATTCCTGTATATTCTTCTTTATTATTATACGCTCTTTCTATTGAACGTAAACCAGGGTATTTCGGTAAAAGAGAAGGATGAATGTTTATTATTTTATTGGCATAATATCTAACTATATAGCTTGGTAATATTCTCATGTATCCTGCTAGTACCATTAGATCAAAATCTAGATCTTTTAAACGATTAAAAAGATAATCATTGTACTCTTTTTTTGATTTGAAAGTGCCATAATCTATTATTTCATAATCTATTCCCAATCTTTTTGCCCTTTCTACCACCTGAGCTTTCTTGTTATCCGTTATCAATTTAATTATACTAATTTTGGAAGATTTCGAAAAGTATTTACATATAACTTCAAAATTTGTCCCGTTACTTGAGGCTAAAATTACTATCTTTTTCACAGTATATCGCTCCTAATAAATTTGTTCATCAAAGGATCTTAACTTTTTGGTTTGAATCGTTTGCCGATTTCACTTCTCCAATAATGAAAAAATCTTCCCTCAAAACAGATTCCAATATTTTTGTAACTTCAGAAAGATTATCTTCAGGAGCAACATATATCATACCGATACCCATGTTGAAGGTTTTGAACATTTCTTCATCAGAGACACCTGATTGTTTGATACTTTCAAAGATAGAAGGAGTCTCCCAATTAACCTTTATCTCTGCGCAAAAACCATCAGGAATTATTCTGGGCAAGTTATCGATTATTCCCCCACCCGTTATATGGGCGGCACCTTTTATATAATTAAGCAACGTTAAAGTTTGTTTAACATATATTCTTGTAGGGTTTAAAAGTTCTTCCGTGAAGGGAATTTTTCTTTCATCCAGTAATTTTCTAACCAAAGAATAGCCATTTGAATGTATCCCGGATGAAGAAAGACCAATAAGCTTATCACCTGACACTATCTTTGAATAATCGAATATGTGATCTTTTTCAACTATTCCAACAGCGAAACCAGCGATATCTTCACTCTCGTTTTTAAAAACACTTGGCAATTCGGCAGTTTCTCCGCCTAAAAGAACACACTCATATTCATCTAAAATATTTTTTAAATGTCGAATAAAAGAGACAAAATTATTTTTGTTTAAGTTTGATGTAGAGAAATAGTCTAAGAAAAATAAAGGCTTTGCCCCCACGCAAACCAAATCGTTTAAATTCATTGCCACTAAATCTTGGGCGGCTATATCCCATCTTTCATACTTTCTTAACAATTGAAGCTTTGTACCTATTCCATCAGAAGTAGCTACTAAACAAGGGTTTTTATAATTGGATATTTCATCTTTCAGAGGAAATATCCCCGCATATGCACCTATATTGGAACCTATAAACGATCGGATTTCTTTAATTGATTCGTTAGCTTTGTCTATATCTACACCAGAGTTTTTATAAAACATAAATTGCCTCCCAATTTTGGTTATAGTGTCTTCTATGAAATTTGCTCCCCTTCGCCCAGCTGCCCACCCTTTTTGGGAAAGGACCTGCGGTCCCTTAGACCCTGGTGGGTGGAGGGCTCCGCCCTGTGACCCTTTTAAAACTAAATATTTAGTGAATTAATTGTTTGCATGGTTTTCTTGTAAGCCTTGTCTAGTCTTAGTTAGCGCCCCTTCGCCCCGCAGCCCACCCAAAAAGATAAAAGGGGATTTTGCCCCTTGATCCCGCTCCCCACCCATTTTAAAAATTTTAATCTTTTATAAAACAGTGAAAACAATAATTCTTTCCCTTTTCACCTAAAGAAGCAAGTAAATTCTCCAAAGTAATAAAATTAAGAGAGTCTGCATTAAGAATTTCTCTAATTTCTTCAACCGTTTTAGTTGCGCAGATTAATTCTTCTTTCGTAGGAATATCAACCCCCCAATGGCATGTATTAACAACCATTGGAGAGGCTATTCCTATATGAACTTGTTTAGCGCCATTCTCCCTTAGCATCTTCACTATATGTTTCATCGTTGTTCCTCTGACGATAGAATCATCAATTAAAATAACTCTTTTGTTATCTATAACTTCTTTAACAGGTAAAAGTTTACGTCTAACTCCCAACTTTCTTTCTTGCAAATCGGGGTCGATAAAAGTTCTTCCAACATACTTATTTCTCATTAGCCCCATTTCTAACGGAATACCAGATGCTTTTGAATATCCTAAAGCAGCAGAAAAACCACTATCCATAACTGGAACAACTATATCAGCATCGATAGGATTCTCTTTTGCGCACAGCTCTCCTAATTTTTCACGCATTAAGTGCACATTATCACCAAATATATTTGAATCGGGCCTTGCGAAGTAAACATGTTCAAAAAAACAAAACTTATTAAGACTATTCGAAGATATTACATGACTTTTAATCTTTCCATCCTTTATTTCAATTAATTCACCGGGCTTTATTTCTCTAATTTTAGCGTTTCTAAGTGGGAAAAATTTGAAAGCACTGTCTTCTGAGGCTACGTAAATTCCATTTTCGGTTTCACAAATACTTAAAGGCCTGTATCCGAAAGGATCTCTAAAAGCAATGATTTTATCTTTGAAAAGAAAAAGTAGAGAGTAAGAAGGAGAGATATTTTCAGTGATTGCCTTACCTATTTCTTTGCTATTCCATCTTGAAGGAGAGCCTTTTAGTTTATTAACTAAAAGATGGGGGAAAAGTTCCGTATCTGAGGTTGTCATAAATATGGAACCTTGATCCTCGTAGTTCTCTCTCAATTCAGGGCCATTTTCTATTTGACCGTTGTGCGCTATCGAAAAAAATTCATTTTTATATTTTATAGTAAGCGGTTGAGCATTTGTGAAATTAGAGAGACCTTTCGTTGAATATCTTACGTGCCCGATCCCAAAATAACCGTTAATTTTTTTTGATACACCGCCCCCGAAAACTCTATTGACTACGCCTTTACCCTTATAAGTTGTAATCTTAGTGCCATCTGATACAGAGATCCCTGCAGATTCTTGGCCTCTATGTTGAAGTGCCAAAAGACCTTCAACAATTCTGCTACTTACGTTGTACTTTTCTGCCTTTGAATATGCGGCAAACAAACCACAATTTTCCATCAACATTCTATTATTCCTCCACACTTTTTGAAATACTATCAAAATAAATGTTTCTCAGCTCTTTTAAATCAAAACAAACGCTGCCGATATCAATTCCTTCATCACTGGATTTTATCTCTCCCAATTTTTTAACGTTGATGTTAGATGATTTAGCAATATCTTCAAAAGTATAGGAATCTTTTCTACTAACAGATACAATGAACCTACCCTGATTTTCTCCGAAAAGTTCTTCTATGGAAGTATCTAAAATACCTTTAAAACCACGATTACTCAATATACATGACACCGCTAAAGCAATGAGTAAACCTCCTTTTGAAACATCATGCACACTTTTTAAAATACCTTTTTCTATCAGATCCAATATAAAGTTTTGCAAATATCTTTCATACATTGGATTTACAAAGTCGATTTCTCCACCCACAAAACCTTCAAGAACTTTTAAATAAAGACTTCCACCTATCTTATCAATATTGATATCTGTTTTTCCAATTAAATATACTAAATCACCACAATCTTTGAATTTTAAATTAACTATTTTTTTTATATCTTTAATTTCCCCAATCATACCGATCACAGGCGTAGGAAAAATTGATGTTTCATGATACGAATTGTAAAAACTAACGTTACCACTAACCACTGGGGTAGAAAGTTCTTTTGAAGCTTCAATCAAACCTTCAATACTTTTTTCAAATTGCCATGATACTTCGGGATCATCAGGATCACCAAAATTAAGGTTGTCTGTGATAGCTAAAGGTTTTGCACCCACTGAGATCAGATTCCTAGCGGTTTCGTATACAACGTTCTTGGTACCCTCAAATGGATCTAAATAGGTGTAAAGTTCGTTGCTATCAATCGTTACAGCTATAGCTTTATGAGTGTTTTTTAACCATAGTACCGCACTATCGGCTTGTTCTGGTATCAATATTGTATTTGTTCCAACTTTATAATCATACTGTTGATATATCCATTTTTTACTAGATATATTGTGGTTTGACAACAATATTTTTAATATTTTATCTATATCTTTTATCTTTGTTTTTGGGTATTTTTTTGCTTTGTTCAATATATAAGTTGAAGGAGTGGTATTGTTTCTAAAATATTCAGGGGCGTTAACTAAGATCTCTATTGGAAGATCAGCAAGAATCTTGCCTTTGTTATTTTCTTTCACAACGTAATGAGGGGTAGAAATTGTCCTTCCGATAATTGCAAAATCGATTAAGTATTTTTTACAGACGTCTTCTACTTTTTTCTCTGTACCAGGATTAACCAAAAAAAGCATCCTCTCTTGAGATTCAGAAAGCATTATTTCCCAAGGTTCTATATCCTCTTGCCTTTTCGGTATATTATCTAAATAAAGTTCACAACCAACTCCACCCTTATAAGCCATTTCAGAAGTAGAGCTAAGAACACCGGCAGCTCCCATATCTTGACAAGCCCTTACCCCTTTTATTTTCAGTATCTCAAGTGTCGCTTCGATTAGATTCTTTTCGGTAAAAGGATCTCCAACTTGGACTGAAGGTCTGTCATCTTTTCCACTCAATTTTTTTGATGCAAAAGAGGCCCCATGGATTCCATCACGTCCGGTTCTAGATCCTACATATACAAGAAGTTTATCAGGTCCATCCGCGTGGGAAGATGCCAAATGATTTTTGCCAGCAACACCGACGCACATTACGTTTACCAAAGGGTTTGTTGAATATATTTTATTGAATGAAGTCTCTCCACCTACCGTTGGGACACCAATAGAATTTCCATAGTCACTTATACCTGAAACAACACCTTCGAAAATGTTCTTCACCTTTGGATCAGAAATATTACCAAATTTCAGCGAATCTAAAAGTGCTATGGGCCTTGCTCCCATAGCCAATATGTCTCTAACTATCCCACCAATACCAGTGGCTGCCCCTTGATAAGGTTCTACAGCAGAGGGATGGTTGTGACTTTCGACCTTAAAAACAACAGATTTTCCTCCAATTTGAACGTATCCCGCATTTTCGCTTTCATAAGATTCATTAATTTTTTTTATATAATGTTTAGAATGTTTGTAACCACAATGTTCAGACCATTGGGCAGAAAAAAGGTGCGTTTCAAATTCGTTGGGTAATCTCCCCAACTTTTCTTCTATAAGATCAAATTCTTCACCTGAAATACCTAATTCCAACGCTATCTCTTTAATTGTTAATTGATTCTGCACTAGTCAAATACCTCCTGATAGATTGAAAAATGTAATTGCCGTCCTCATTACCTAATACGCTATGACAAGCTCTTTCTGGGTGAGGCATTAAACCAAAGACATTGTATTCTTCATTTGTTATGCCTGCTACATCATCAAATGAACCGTTGGGATTCTCTTTATACTTTAATAAAATATTTTTAGGATTAAGTTTGTTATCGTTAACTATATAACGGCCTTCCTTGTGGGCTATAGGTAAAGTTAAAATCTTTTTTTGAACGTTATTAATAAATGGCGTATCATAATTTATGACCTCAACTTCAACATCCTTACATATGAATCTATGAGACGTGTTAACGGTTAATACTCCGGGTAATATTCCTGCTTCTGTGAGGATCTGAAAGCCATTACAAACCCCTAAAACCAATCCTCTTTTGTTTAATATATACTTCTCAACAGATTTCATTACTGGAGAAAATCTTGCCAATGCTCCCACTCTTAAATAATCTCCATAGGAAAATCCTCCTGGAATAAAAACTAAATCGAAATCCAATAATTGATTAAAATCATGCCATATATATTTCGTATCAAAACCGTTAATCGTCAAAGCAAAATTTGCATCTCTATCACAGTTTGAACCAGGGAAAACTATAATTCCAGCAGTTAACGAATTTACATTCTTCACACTGTTCACTTCCTATTCAAATCGATGATTTCAAAATCTTCTAAAACAGGATTGGTTAAAATTTTATACGCTATTTCTTTAGCTTTATCTTTGGCTGTTTCATAGCTATCTTCTTTTATGTCTAATTCTATACTTTTTCCAAATCTTACACTTTCAACGTTGTAATTCAACCTTCTTAAAACCTTGAAAGTAGTAGCTCCCTGTGGGTCTAAAATTCCTTCTCTTAACTTTACTTTTACTTCAAATCGGAAAGTTTTCTGTTCCTCCTTAATCATATATCCAACCTCCCAAGCAATACTTCGTAGGCGTTTAGTAGATCTCCCTTTTCTTCCCTATACACATCTTTGTCAAGGGATTCCATAGTATTTGCGTCCCAAAAACGGCATGTATCAGGTGAAATCTCATCTATCAACGTAACTTTATTATCGTTTTTACTGATTCCGAACTCTAATTTAAAATCCACCAAAATAATTCCTTTAGATTTTAAATAATCACTCAAAATATCGTTGACTTTTTTAGAAATTGAAGTGATTTCATCCAATATGTCTTCTGTGGTAACCTTCAAAAGAAGGACAGCATCTTTGGTGATCATGGGATCACCTAACTCGTCATTTTTTAAAGAAAATTCAATTAAAGGATAATCAAATATCAAGCCTTTTTTCACACCGTATCTCTTACAAAAACTACCGGCAGTGTAATTTCTAACTATAACCTCAAGAGGAATTAAATCTGTCCATTTTGCAACGAAAGAGTTTTCATCGTAATCGTTGATGTAATGGGTATTTATTCCTTCCTTATTCAACATTTCAAAGAAAAACTTAGAAATTTTTTTGTTAATTTTACCTTTGTTAAGTATCTGATCTTTTTTTAATCCGTTGAACGCTGTGACATCGTCTTTAAATTTTATCAATAACTTCTGCTCATCGAACTTGTATACTTTTTTGGCTTTCCCTTCGTATAAAAGCTCAAAATTTTTCTTATCTTCCATCTTTTTCACCTTCTATCAACCTTTTTGCAAAGTATGCTGCATTTTTCATCCCACTACTTCCAATTCCCATAGTTGCAACAGGCACCCCACTGGGCATCTGTACCATAGAAAGTAATGCATCTATTCCATTTAAAGGACCTACATCTCTAGGGACACCAATAACGGGGAGGTTGGTTAATGAAGCGATTACACCAGGCAAGGCAGCAGAAAGACCGGCAACAGCTATTATGACACTATACTCGTTACTGGGAAGTTCTTCAATAAATTTGCTTAGCTCTTTCAAATTCCTGTGAGCACTAAACACTTTGTAATCGTAACTCATTTTCCATTCTTCAAAGAGGTCAATGGCAGTTTTTACAAAAATCTCATCCGATTGACTTCCAGATATCAAAAGGACTTTCTTACTCAAAGTTATCTCTCCTTTTTTAAAATGTCAAAATAAAAAATCCTACCTCTTCTACAGAAGAGAGGTAGGATGTTGATGTAAAAATCTCAACCCCCCTTACTGTAGTCAAACAGTTTACGGCTGTTTGGTAGAAACTGCCGAACCATATTATCGGCATTATACAGAAAGAGGTTTCTTCTTTATTAATTTTGTTATGAATTCATTATAACAAACAAACTTTAGCTGAAGGTTAATTCTTTGAAAAATAAAGTAAATACAAAAAGGTATTTACACTCGAAAATTATCTTTTATATTGGAGTATTTATCAGTATTTTCCACAAAATCAATTACCTTTTTTTCTATTTGATCTCTTACCTTTCGAAATACTTCTAATTGTTCTTCTTCAGAACCTTGAGCACTGGCTGGATCATCAAAGGGCCAGTATAGTCTTATACTAACGCCAGGGAAAAAAGGACATTCTTTTTCTGCTTTGGAGCAGACAGTTATTAAAAAACCAAACCTATCGTTCAAGTATATGTCCAAACTCTTTGAGTATTGCCCGTCCATAGATATTCCTTTCTCTTCCATGACTTTTATGGTCAAAGGATGAATTTCACTTGCTTCTAAACCAGCACTGTAAGCCTCGAACTTATCATCTCCGTATTTCTTCAAAAACGCCTGAGCCATCTGACTTCTTGCAGAATTTCTCGAACATAAGAACAAAACTTTGATCTTATTCATAATTCTCCTCCCTTGGTTGATGGTTTAATCTTGCAATTTCATCTAATTCTTTTATATCGGCCCTCTTTTCCCGAATTTTAAATTCGTCAAATCTTTTATCTTTAAGTTTTTGAAGAATATCTTTTTCGTTTTTGGCCTTTAAATAATTTTGTCGTGCCATTTCTTCTTCTTGTAACTTTTCTTGTAACACTAAACGTAGTTGTGATAATTGCTCATTTAAATAATTTTTATACTCTACCATATTTGATAGTTTAGTAATTGAGATAGTATCTTTTACCTCTTTTATAAATTCTGTTGAAAAGGTATCGATCTTATTACTGATCTGATTAATTTCGTCTTCAACTAACTGCCTTTGTTTACTTTTTTTACCCAATTCTATTCTTGCGTTATCTTCTAAAATTTTTTTTAGATCTTTCAACCGTTCTAGACGAAATTCAAATTTCAATGTTCATCCCCCCATTCACATTAAACCTTACTTGATGCCGTATCTATCCAGCTTATAATAAAGATTTCTCACAGTTAAACCCAGTTTACGGGCAACTTCTGTTTTATTACCGTGGCTTGCTTCAAGTACTTCTATAATTATCTTCTTCTCGAAGTCTTCAGTCATTTCTTTAAGCGTTCCTTTAACTTCTTCAACGTTTTCTATCAAATCGGGAATGTGTGTGGAAGTTACTATGGAATCGCTGTTGTCCATTGCCAACATGGCCCGGTCAATTACGTTTTCCAACTCTCTTATGTTTCCTGGCCACGAATAATTCTTTAATTTATTCAAGGCATCTTCAGTAAATCCATAAACTATTCTTCCATACTTTCTATTTAGACTATGTAATAGTTGTTGAGCCAGTTCAGGAATGTCTTCTTTTCTTTCTCTTAATGATGGAACTTCTATACTTACTACTGAAATTTTGTATAAAAGCTCTTTAGAAAATTTCCCCAAACCAGAAAGAATCTTTAAATCTTCTGTGGTTGCAAAAATAAACCTAACATCAGGAACAAAATCGTAATAATTCGTATCGAAAACGTTGTCTTTAAGAAAGGCTAAAAGTTTTCTCTGCATTTCTATATCCATCAGATCAATATTTTCCAAAAAAAGGGTCCCTTCATTCGCTCGTACCAAATAACTATTTTCCCCAAAAAGGTACTCTTCTTGTCTTTCTTTTGAAATCAAAGAAAAATTTAATTTTAGATACGGCCCCTCTTTCCTTGCACTTGCGTTGTGAATAGCTTGTGCTAGAACCTCTTTTCCTACTCCAAATTCGCCTATTAATAAAAGATCCACGTCTACTGATGCTACTTTACTTGCTTGAGCTATTACATCTTTCATAATTTCAGATTTAACCACTAAATCGTCGAAGGTGTGGGTGGCACTCTCTTTTTTTAGCATCCTTTTTGTTGCTTCAAGCTCGTTTATTAATCTTTGAATCTCAGAAATATCATGAATAACGGCGACACTTCCTTTAAACTCATTTTTAACAAAAAGTGGGGTGACGCTTGCTACTACTTCTTTTTTGTTCGTAGCTAATTTTTTTCTTACATTGTATATAGGTTTTTTCTCTCTTGCACATTGAATATGTAAACTTTCACCTTCTGCCAAATCTATAGTGGCAGGCTTACCAATGACCTCTCTCGGTGTTAGTCCTGTGATTCTTGTATAAGCTCTGTTGACCATGGTAACACGACCTTCTTGATCAGCCACAGAAATGGCATCTGAGGTAGAATCAATTATAGAAGTTAAAAGTGCTTCCATTTCTCTTAGATTAGTAATCTCTTCGGCTAACTTTTGTAATGTGGTAATATCTCTGAAAACAGCGGCAACAGCGATAGTTTCATTATTATCATTTTTTATAGGGATACGGGAAGTTAAAATAACTTTATCCCCTAAACTTTGTAATTTGTCGTATTCTGGTTCCCCGGTTCTTAAAACAATGTGCAATCTTGTATTTGGAACATTTTCAACTACATTTTGTCCAATTATTTTTTCTTTATCAACTCCTAAAATCCTACAGGCGGAGTCGTTTATGTAAAAAATTCTTTCCCTTTCATCTATGGCCATTACTCCATCTTGTAACTGATCAACAACGTATCGCATCAGTTCTACTTCTTTCATGAAATCACCCCTCTGATAGTCACCAACGTTTATTGTGACGTTGAAAAAACTTCATTGTTTTCTTTTAAATTATGAGTCTGAATCCAACCATTTTTAAATCCTAATTCATACAAATAGTCGACTACTTCCTGATATTCTGATTTGTATAAATATCTTGATAATTTTTTATAATTTTTTGCCTTATAAACCGGAACGTACTGGTCCATTAAACTGATATGTATCTTTTCGGAAATTTCATACTTTAAGAATTTTAAGGCTTCTTTCGCTTGGTTTATTAGATTGGGTAAAACTAGAATACGAATTATTATTCCTTTTTTCAAAATGTTAGACTTTTCATCTACTATAAAAGTTTCACCAATCTGACGATGCATCTCTTTAATAGCTATTTGGACATTACTCCAATAATCTTTTACCCCTGAATATCGTTTACCAACGATATTACTAGTATACCTTATATCAGCCAAATATATATCAACGACATCCTCCATCAGCTTCAAAGTTTCAATGTTTTCATAAGAGGAAGTATTCCATACAATGGGTAATCGAAATCCTCGTTCTATTGCATATATCAAAGCATCAAAAATAAAAGGTAAGTATGGGGTGGCAGTTACCAAATCCAAATTAGCAGCCTTCATTTCATTCTGTAATTTTAAGAAAATTTCTGCTAAGTCGATTGTTGAAATGTTCTTTCCGAAACCCAGTTGACTAAAATTAAAATTCTGACAATAAACACACCTCATCGTACAATTGCTAAAGAAAATACCACCTGCACCATTTTCTCCTTGCAATACAGGCTCTTCTCCAGGATAAAGAACATACTCGGAAATTTTTATTTCGTTCCCGACCCTACAAGTTCCAACATTTGTTAACCTATTTACTTTACACTGCCGAGGGCAAAGATCACATTTTTCTAATCGTTTCATCAAATAATTACGTCTTTTATGAAGTTCACCTGACTCGTATAACTTCATGTAAGAAGGTAAAATTTCCATCTTATAATATACCTCCACTATTATCGAACGTTAAGGGGTTCCCCCTTAAGATCCCCAAACACTTTTGCTTCGCATATGAGATTGAGGATGTTACTTCTAAAACATTATTAAAACCATTTTGCACAAGGCTGCAAAAAACATCGTTTGCACAGTAACGCAAACAGGGGTTCCCCCTTAAGATCCCCAAACACTTTTGCTTCGCATATGAGATTGAGGATGTTACTTCTAAAACATTATTAAAACCATTTTGCACAAGGCTGCAAAAAACATCATTTTGCACAGATCAGCAAAAAGCCTATTGCACAAGGCGGCAATCAGAAGGGAAAGCACAACATTCGTAACTATAACTAATCTGGTAATTTTCTCTTTCGGCTTTTTCGATAACTTTGCCAATAGGTTGAACAATTTTATTTACAATACCTAAAAGATTGGTTTGAAGATCTTCTCTATATTTCCCCTTTGGATGCATACAACCTAGCGTTAACTTTTTATGTTGAAAATCTTTTCTTACCTTTGAAAGAAAAGAAACAACTTCCGTCACTTTTGGAGGTTGATAAGAATGGAATTCAGTTCCAACGGTGGGTATAAAAACTAGAAATATAATTTCATCTATTCGATCTCCAAATTTTTTTAGTTTTTCAATTGCTTTTTGTTCATGAGAGAATTCTCCTTTATTCAAGCCTATGGTAATATGTGGTTTAACGACAAAATCATTCTTTACAAGTAATTCGAAAGAAGTCCACATCTTATCATAATCAAATTTTCCATAAACCTCTCTTACAGTTTGCTGTTCTCCAACTAGGTCAAAAGATACAGTATCCGCGATCTTTTTTAAAACATGGATATCTTTTTCATCCACATAGCCAGTATGTACGTTGTATTTCAAATTATATTTGGTTTTTAGAGTATATAGTGTATCTGCAAAAATAGTAATTGGAACCTTTCCATCGGTTAATAATCCACCACTAATTAAAAAAGAAGTGAACCCTTTATTTACTAAATTTTTCATATCTTTTACCCTGGCCATATTATTTAGATAATGGCGACCACAATGTTTGCAGTTCAGATAGCAATAATTCCCTGTTAATGATACTGAAGAGGTGTTCTTTAAAATAACGAATTCAATTTCTTTAATCAATGTCATCATTTCCACCAGTAGAGTTCAAAAACTTCTCACAAGCGATTTTTGCTGCTAATTGCTCGGCAAATTTTTTTGAAAAACCTTCACCTATTCCAAGTATCTCATCATCTAATTTGACGGCCACCTTGTATCTTTTCATATGTGATGGCCCAGAAGCACTTAATAAGACGTATTCAGGCAATTTTTTTGTTTTTTCTTGAGTTAATTCTTGTAACTTCGTTTTATAATCGAGAAAAATATTCCCTTCAACAGCGTTCTCAATGTATTCTTTCATGTTTTTTATAATATACCTCTTCGTCTTTTCATAACCACAGCTCATATATATACAAGCAAATAGAGCTTCCATAGCATCCGATAAAATTGACTTTTTCCTTCTTCCACCTTGTTTGTCTTCACCCTTACTTAAAAAAATAAAATCATCTAACCCCAACTTTAAAGCAACTTCTGCTAAAATAATCTCGCTTCCTATAATAGCCCTTGCCTTTGACATTTCACCTTCGGAGAGGTAATAATTATTGTAAAGAAACTCGGAGATAACTAACTCCAATACTGCATCTCCGAGAAATTCCAACCTTTCGTTAGAATCAAGTCTTCTTTGAATATTTTCGCTATCGAAAACGTATGATTTATGACACAATGCTTCAAACAATAAGCTTTCTTTCACACACGGTGGCAGAAGAAGGTCATTTTTTGCCTTTTTTACAGTTTGTTCCTCTTGCAAAGTCAATTTTAAATTATCCTCATACCTCATTTGTTTTCAATTAATCCTTTCATTTTTTTTACCAATGACTCTACGTCAAATCCATGAACTTTTAGCAAATCTTTGATCGTTCCAGAGGGAGCATATTCTCTTAATCCCATAGGTTCAAAATAAGAAGGTTTCAAAGAATTTTTGATCATCGCTTTTGACAGTTCATTTGACAAACCATTTTCTATGTTGTGATCTTCTAAAGTTAACACAATAGTATTGTCTACAAATTCTTTAACATTAGTAAGGTCAAAATCTAAAGGAGTCGGTACGCCAATTACTGTAATATGAATATCTTCTTCTTTCAACTTATCAGCTGCTTCCACCGCTAAATGAGCAAAGCTTCCGTATGTGAATACTGTTAGATCTTTACCTTTCCTAAAAATATCCAACTTCCCATATTCGAAGTTATAACCGTTATCGTAATAAACGTTACCCTCTTCATCCAACAAAATTGGCAAGCTGGATCTTCCCATAGCAATCACAAAGTTACCAGGAACTTTTGCAGCGTACCTAATCGCTTTATCAGTTTGATTGGCATCACAAGGTACGATCAGTTTAGTATGGTATAAACTTCTGACTACCCCAATATAATTGACTTCATGATGTGTCTTGCCATCCTCTCCTACATCGATACCACAGTGAGTCACAACGGTCTTTAAATTAGTGTGATTAATATCGTTTAATCTTTGCTGATTAAATGTCTCATCCAAACCAAATACCCCAAAATCAGCGAAAAAAGTCAAGACTCCATTAACAGATAACGCACCCCCAATGGTAGCAGCGTTATGTTCCTCAATACCAATTTGGATGTAACCCTCAGGATTGACTTTTTCGAATTTTTCCAATTTAACGGATGGTTTCAAATCACAATCAATTGCAGCTACTGGAAAGTTAGCCATGTTCAGTTTTGCAAGATCAGCAATAGCGTTCCCAAAAGCGTTACGATTAGCTACCTTTTCTCCCTTTTCATACACTATAGGTTGTCCAGTTTCAACCTTTAATTCAATATTTGGATAATTTATTTTTTCCCTAGTTAAGGTCATATTTTTTCTTTTTTCGATATACTTTTCCACATCGTTTTCTAAACCTAATTCTTCTAAAGCCTTATTTAACTGTTCTTTAGTGAGTGCTTTACCGTGATAGGTTGGGGTGTTTTCCATAAAAGAAACCCCTTTTCCTATAATCGTTTTTGCTACAATCACAGTTGGCCTTAGCGGCTCATTTTCAGCTACTTCTAATGCCTTATTGATCTGCTCGAAATTGTGACCATCGATTTCTATTACATTCCAACCAGCTGCTTCATATTCTCCAACTATATTTACGGATAATATATCTCTAGCTCTTCCAGATATTTGAATATCGTTGTAATCAAGTAATACAATTAGGTTATTTAGGCCTTCTTTTATCGCAGTTCTTCTAGCTTCAGCGATTTGACCTTTTGAACTTTCTCCATCACTACTAAAAACGTAAACTCTATAGTCTTTTTTCCTCTTCTTTGCTGCCAAAGCCATTCCTATTCCAGCTGATAAACCTTGACCTAAATTCCCTGTTGACCACTCGACACCTGGTATCCCACGGGTAACATGCCCTTCAAATATACTGCCGGCATATCTGAATCCTGAAATAACTTCTTCAATGTCAATAAAGCCCATCCTTGCTAAAGCCACATAAAAACCAGGGGAAGTGTGACCATGACTAACCACAATCCTATCTCTATCTGGATTGAAAGGATCTTCCGGAAATATATTTGCCCTATTCAATACCGATAAAAACATGTCAATTGATGACATAGATCCTGCGGGATGACCAGAATTAGCCACAGTAGTCATCTTCAATATATCTCCTCTTGCAACTGATGATAAGCCTTTTAGTTCTTTTAAACTTTTTTTCAATGAATCCACCTCCAAAAAATTTAGATCTCGCATTAAAAAAATCTGCGAATGATAATTGATAACAATGTGATCAATCCACTTACAATGAGCATGGTCGTAATAGGAATATATAAAACGAAATTTTCTCTTTTTATTATTATATCTCCTGGGAGCCTTCCGAGTTTTATATTAAATGCAAACATCAACCCCATTATAATAAATAAAACACCAATTGTTATGAATACAGCTGCTATTGTTCTCATATGATCATGAAAAACTACTGCGGCAGACTACCTATTTCACTAATGAAAGGAATGCAGTAGTTTTTCTCACTCCTTTCAGGATATTAAATATCCATATTCATCCTTTCTTTGCAATAATCTCAACTATCTGCTCACAGGCTTTCCGCTTCCGTCGTTAGACGGAAGCAGTTGAATTTAAGAATTACCGCTGTTGAAATAAGAAAAAGGAACCTTGATTAAGATAGGTTGATTTTCTTCTATTACCTGTAGTGAGACTTCTTTTAAGAACACGTTGACAGTTACAACTCTGGCTGGCTTCCCTTCGTATTCTATTGTAGTATTCTCATTTGGAACATTTTTAAGGACCTCTTTATAGAAGTCATTCTCATATTTCAAACAACAAAGAAGTTTCCCACATCTGCCTGAGATTTTAGCGGTGTTTATCATCATCTGTTGCGTTTTAGCCAGTTCCATCTTTATAGAAGAAAAATCTCTCAAAAATCTACTACAACAAGCTTCTTGACCACATAAACCAATTGATCCAATCTTCTTTACTTCATCCCTGGCTCCTACTTGCTTAAGTTCGATTCTTGTTTTGTACCTTTTAGCTAATATCTTTACCAATTCTCTAAAATCTATTCTGACATCGGCACCAAAGTAAATTACCAATTTTGATCTATCAAAGGTAAAAGCGGCATCAAGAATCCTCATTTTTAACCCTAATTCATTAACCATTTGTTTTGCATATTGTGTCACTTCTTTAGCCTTTTGAACATTTTCCTCTAATTGCTTTTTGTCTTCATCTCCAACCTTTCTAATTATCGAATTAGGTTCATATCCAATTTCTTCAAAACTCATGGTAACAGGTCCTAAAACAATCCTTCCAACTTCTATTCCATTTTCAGTTTGAACTAAAACATAGTCAAATATATTGATTTTTTCGATTCCTAAATAATTATAATAATGGATAGAACCTAATTTTTCCAGTTCCACCCCATACACTTCAGCTTTTAGATCTATCAAAAGATTTCACTCCCATTGTTCTTATTTAATTGCTTTAATAAAGCATCTCTTAATTCTAAAAAAATGAGTAAATGTTTCCATTTCAAAGTTAAAGTTAGCTACTCTCATCGTAGATATCCTGTTCATATATGAAACCGTATCTTTGATTTGCTCTATATCAACATCAACGATATGTTCATTTAATCCAAAGAAGTAAACTAACGAATTATTCCAAAAATATTTCCACTTGGAAGAATTCAAAAAAACCATAGCGTCTCTCAAAAGAATCGCACCTAAGGTGGATATATTACGTAAAAAAGACAAATTTTCTACATCATTTTTTATTTTGCTAATATTTTTTATCAGATAAAAGAACTCTTTATCGTTTGAATTTATTAATATATTCCATAATTTATAATAAGAAAGAGAAAATTTTAATTTATTTTCCGGAAAATCGAGCGACAATTTGAAATTGCTTAACAATTCATCAACATTTTTAGCTGAAGAGTTTACTATCCTTTCTACTACTTCTTTAATTCTAGAAACATCAGTTTCTTCCTCATTCAAAAATAATAGAACCCTTGAATCATAATAACGAAAAAAATTGAAATAAATTGCTATCTCCCCATATTTGCTATTAATATTCTCAATCAAAACTGAGGGAATCGAAAGATCATACCTTATAAAACGACTTTTTAAAGTGGGTAACAAATAATTCCACCTAGTAGTAGCCCCAAATACCAAGGCGTATTCAGGAGGTTCCTCAATTAATTTGAGCGCAGCGTTTGCTGCTTCTATATTCAATCTATCTATATCCTCAAAAAAAACAACCTTCACCTTTGCATAGTTAGGTTTATACATTAAAAACTCTTCTACATCCCTAACTTGCTCTATTTTTATATTGCCACCAACAGGTTTTATAATTAAGGTATCTAACTTATTGAAGGCTGAAACAGAATTTAATAGGTTGTCTCTGAAATTATACAAAATGAAATTATCTTCAGAAACAAAACACATGGAAGTGGCTTTTATATCATCTATTTTTGATTGAATTTTTTCTATTGTATCATAAAAAAACGAATTACTCAAAAGAAACACCTTCTATACTATGCCTTATTTGTATAAATCTAGAATCAATCCATTTATTTCGTCAATTTTTGATGCATATACTAATGTATTTTTCTCTCTTTTTAAAATCATATCAGTCAATTCCATGAGTTTACTATCAACTACTTCAGCAACCATATGCAGCTGAGGTGTTGCGTTTTTAAAATCAAGATCGTTTTTTATCACATACCAATGTTTTTCTAATCTTTTAAGAAAATCTTTGATAGCATTCCTATAACCTCTTAGATTAGATTGAGTTGGAGATTTCACAAAGTTATTTCCTAGTTTAAGAATATTATCAATTAATCTCCTTAACTCATTTTCGCTGATTTTTATATTTGTATCAACTAGTACATCAAAAAATCCTTCTTTTTCTTTTACCTCAGAAGCAGTAAAATCTTGATCTTTTGATTTTTTTATTTTTCTTTTTTTCAACTCTTTGTCAGTTTTTTCTCGGGTGATAGGATCTATCTCCATATCATATTACCTTCTTCAATTAAGAATTCTGAACCTCTTCTATAATTTCAAAAAGTTTCTCTTTTATCTCACTTCTTTTAATTGTCCCGAAAAGTTCTCCTTTCAAAAAAATAGCCGCTGAAGCATTTTTGGTCCCAACTATGGCTATATCAGAATGTTTAGCTTCACCTGGACCATTAACAACACACCCCATAACCGCTACCGTAATATTTTTTTTAACCTCTTTATCTTTTAAAATTTTTTTTACCTCGTAGGCTAACCCTTCAACATCAATCTCTGTCCTTGCGCAAGTTGGACAGGCTATCACTCTTACCCCTTTTCTTAAACCTAAGGCTATTAATAAATCTTTTGCTAATTCAACTTCTTTGATCGGATCTCCGCTTATGGATATTCTAATGGTATCTCCTATGTCGTTTATAAGTAAAGAACCCAAACCTGCTGATGACAATATAACTGCGTCTTCAAAAACCCCGGCTTCAGTAACGCCTATATGAAAAGGATAAGGAATCAACTGTGAAAGATATCGATTGGCTACGAAGGTTTCTTTTGCATCAACAGATTTGACAGAGACGACAATATCGTAAAAACCTTCTTTTTCTAATAATCTAACCTCTTTTAAAGCACTTTCAGCCAACGCTTTATGTCTGGGTAAATCTGAAAATTCTTTGGCTATCGAACCAGAATTAGATCCGACTCTTACCGGGACGTTGTACTCCTTAGCAACTTTAACTATTTCTCGTACTTTAACATCTGAACCAATATTGCCTGGGTTTATTCTAACTTTCGAAGCACCAGCCTTAATAGATTCTATTGCTAACCTGTAATCAAAATGAATATCTGCAACTAAAGGTACTTGAGATTTCTTTACGATCTCACCAAAAGGTTGAATGTCATCCTTACTTCTCACCGATACCCTTACAATCTGGGCACCAGAGTTTTTCAATCGTTCAATTTGAAGCAGAGTCTTCTCAATATGTGTTGTATCTGTATTCGTCATACTTTGAATAACGATGGGGTACTTCCCACCAATTTTAATGCCACCAACATCTACTACTTTTTGTGAGAACATTTAGGACACCTCATTAGAAAAATCTCATTATATCGTTATAAGTGACGAAGATCATCAGAAATATTAAGAATAAAAATCCTATAGTATTCACTATAGCCTCGACTTTTGGACTTACCCTTTTTCTAGTTATCATTTCATAAATAGAAAAAACGATTCTGCCTCCATCTAAACCAGGTATTGGAATCAAATTAAAAACTCCTAAACTGATAGTTATCAAAGCGGTTAAATTTAAAATGGCATCGAATCCAACCATTGCTGCCTGCCCTATTATAGCAGCTGCTCCAACGGGACCTGCTATTTGATCGGCACTCATCCTTCCAGTGAATAACTGTCCAAAAGATCTGAATGTTAATGAGATTAAATTATTTGCCCATTGAATTGGAACAGTAAGAGCCTCAACACCTTTGGGATGCCAATTTTCGTAGGGCGCCTCTAAAACTCCCGGTTGAACTATGAAATCTAAAAATTCTTCTTTGGCTAGATTAATATTAATTGTTTGTCCGTTTCTCTCTACTAGCACCTCAAGTGTATTATCTTTAAAAGGCTTATATTCATTAATAATTTCTTTACCAGAAACAGCGAACATTAATTCTCCTGTATTCAATTGGGTTCGATAAATTAAATTTTGCAAATCAGACCCATTATTAATGTCTACTCCGTTAATTTCAATTATTTTATCTCCCGGTTGAAAAGCATTGCTTCCGCTATTGCCATGAGGAAGTCCCCCTTCTGCGATAACATTTGAAAAAGTAGCATACACAATACCTGTTTCATACGTAGGTGGGAAATACGAATATTGAGATAATTTACCTTCAATAATAGTTCCATCTTCTAACTGTATCTCTATCGGATCACCACTTTCCAGTCGACTCATAACTATATATAAATCTTCTTCACCATTTAGTGAAACAATTTCTTTATTTTTCAAAGTGAGAAATTCCGTATCTTCGATTCCTTGTAAAGTAAAAATTGCCCTCTCATTGGTAAGTTCAGGGTTTAATGTAACATTTACTTCTTCCCCATTTCTTATAACAGTTAACTCTAATGGTTTCCCAGAAGCTATTTCCAACTCTAAAATAGATGGATTAAATACATAATCACCATTTGCTTTTTTAATGATATCACCTGGTTCAAGACCTGCTTGGAGAGCGATGCTGTCTCTTCCAACTCTTTCAACCATTACCTCTGGAAAACCGTAAGCACCAGCTATTCCCACAAAAAGGAAATAACCTAAAAGAAAAGAAAACAAAGGTCCTGCAAAAGCAATCAAAAATTTCTGAAAAGGTTTCTTATTGTAAAACAGTGCAGGATCAGTATCCTCGTAACCCTCTTCTAATACCTCTTCACCAGCCAATCTTACATAGCCACCCAAAGGAACAATATTGAATCGAAAGGTAGTTTCTTTACCTGGAATTTTGAATAATGCGGGTCCAAATCCAATAGAGAACTCCTCCACTCTCGTCTTGAAAATTTTTGCAAAAATAAAATGCCCAAATTCATGAACAACTACAATAACGGATATAATAATCAAAAACCAAATAATTGATAATAGAACGGTCATTCGGTAACCTCCATAATATATTTTTTCGCTATATTTCTACTGATTTTATCCACTTTAAGTATATCATTATAATTATTAAAACTCAAGCTATTGGCAAATGAAAACTGAATTTGCATCTCATTTACCGTTTTGTATATAATACGATAAATATCTCCAAATTTAATTAGACCGTTTAAAAAACTATCCACTGCAATCTCATCGGCAGCATTAAATGAATTCTGTAAAGGGGCATTCCCAAGAATGCTATAAGCTAATTTCAAAGAGGGATACTTATCAAAATCTACTCTTTCGAACCGTATCTTCTCCGAAAATAAATCAGGTTTTTCAAAAACAAAATTCCGTTCCGGATAAGAAATCGAAAAAGCTATTGGAATTTTCATATCAGCTACTCCATAATGCATCTTAATTACTCCATCAGAAAATTGAACCATAGAATGAATTCTACTGTTTCTATTAATGGCTACCTCGATATTGTTTATTTTGAATAAATAATAAGCTTCAAATAATTCGAGAGACTTATTTACCATCGAGGCTGAATCAACGGTTATTCTTTTTCCCATCGACCAAACAGGATGGTTCAACACTTCCTTCACTGAAACATTTTCAAGGGCTTCAACAGGGTAATCTCTTAAAGCACCACCGCTAGCCGTTAATATAATTTTTTCAGGGGTCGAGGATTCTCCCATTAAAAGTTGAAATATTGCACTATGTTCACTATCAATTGGAATTATCTCTTTTTTTAGATTGGTAGCATAATCCAAAACATAATTGCCACCACACACAATCGATTCCTTATTTGCCAAACATATTCGCTGGGAAACCTCTAAAGCCTTTAAGGTGTTTTTAACACCAGAAAAACCAGAAGTAGCAATTAGAGAATAATCAGGATTACAAAACTCCATGCTCCTTTCAACAGCATCTACACCAGTAAAAACTCGACATCCATTAAAAGTTTTAGGAATATTTTCATTATTTTCAACTATCCCAACACTAATCAAATTGTTTTTATTAATTGCTTCTTTCAATTTATCCCAACTTTTATAAACGGAACCCCCTACAATCTTGAAGTTGTCTTTAAACCAACCGCTATTTAATACTTCTAAAGCTTGTTGACCAATCGATCCAGAAATGCCGGCTATGAAAATACTTTTCACTTATAAACCCCTTTCTCTTTCCACTGTTCTAAGCACATAATAAATTATACCATCAATTCAAATAATCATGAATTAAAAAATGTGTTAAAATAATTAAGAAATGCGAAAATCAAAACACCTCAAAAAATATTTGATAAATTTAAGAAGGTGAGCGAATGAACATTGGCAATTTTCTTTTAGAAAGTTCTAATTTGTTTACAGTTTACAGATGGAATAATAATCCTGCAATTGTAAGATTTAGCGAATCTGACAACATATACAACAATCTTCTTTTAAGTTTATTTGTATTTTCTGACGACTCAGAAGAAAAATTGGTAAAAATACTGCACAACAAAATATATGAAGCGATTCCTAAAATAGTATTATCAGACATATCATTGGCTACCAAAAGCAAAATTGAAGAAAAAGGCAAAAAACTTTGGGATGAAGTGATTAACAAAACCTATAAAGAAGTAGAATCAAATTTTGATAGCAATATTAGCCCAAAACTATTAATTCATTATACTTTTGATGAAGAAACTGAAAAGAAAGTAAGGATGATAAACCTCCTTGTCGCCCAAAAAGAAGCCAGTATTAACGAAAGAGTCTTTCCCGAATATTACAAAGAACCTAAAATAAAAAACCAAACGAAAATAAAAAATATGGATATACAAGATAAAAAAGAAATAGAAGAATTAGCAAATGAGTTATTAGAAATATCAACCAGACTGGTAACTATGATAAGATGGAACAAAAATCATAGAAATATCAAAAGTTCTGTAGCTTCACATACCTTTTTCGTTTTTTTAATCTCTTACCTTTTAGCTCTAAAAGCTAATTTACAAATGAAAGAAATTTACGATATTATGATTGCTTCAATACTACATGATTTGCCTGAAGCATTTACAGGTGA
Organism: Petrotoga miotherma DSM 10691; assembly: GCF_002895605.1. Lineage (GTDB taxonomy): Bacteria > Thermotogota > Thermotogae > Petrotogales > Petrotogaceae > Petrotoga > Petrotoga miotherma. Next base: position 74,703 of record NZ_AZRM01000010.1, on the reverse strand, counting down.
CGTGATAAGCCCAACTAAAAGAAAAGTAAGTGGATTAGAAGAAATAATTGGTGAGATAGAAAAAGACTTCATTAAAGATTGGTACATTCATAAAAGAGTATTGAAAGAAAAGGTTAAAAAACTTGAAAAATATATATATACTCCTTTTGAAAATGATTATGGAGCATATGTGAAAACATCGGATTTAATAGCTGCACTAATAGAATGTTCCCTAGAAATAAGTACTGGAAACCAAAATAAATATTTTATCAATACATTTAAATCAATAAAAAAAGATATATTACATTTCTCTCCAATTGATATTAGTGAAATTATAAAAGAGATAGAGTTATCTATTCACCCCTAACGTATTTCTTTTCGCCGTTAGGTAGCTTGAATTTAACAACAACACCTTTTTGAGGTTTTTCGTAACCTAAATATATTTTATGCACATTAGATTGATTAACTCCTGATTCAACACCTTCAGATGAAATGTGGGCTTCAAATGGATCCTCGTTATAGACGAAAACGGTAACTTCTATTTCTTTCATAAAATCCCTCCGATCAAATGATATTTTATTTATTCAAAATAGTTTCTGTGAATCTAAAAGTAAAGTCACTGGACCATCGTTGATAATATTTACTTTCATATGAGCTTGAAACTCACCTTGTTGAACGTTTATAGGATATTTTTCTTTAAGGTATGAAAGAAACTCATCGTAAAGAACTTTAGCCTTCTCGGGAGTTGCCGAATCAGTGAAGGATGGCCTCCTCCCTTTTCTACAGTCACCAAATAAAGTAAATTGAGAAACAACAAGCACATCACCCATAACATCTAATAAAGATTTATTCATTTTATTTTGTTCGTCTTCGAAAATTCTCAGATTTACAATCTTATCAGCCATCCAGCTAATATCTGATTCTTGATCGCTCTTTGAAATACCCAAGAAAACCAGAAGTCCTTTTTCTATTTGCGCAACAATATTATCAGAAATAGTTACGGATGCTTGTGCAACTCTTTGAACTACAGCCCTCAAATTATACCCTCCTAACAGAATAAACACCCTTAGAATTTTTCAATTTATTACTTAAAAGGCTCAGATGTTTTAAATTCTGGACGGCTAGATATATCCTAATGTTAAGGTAATTAGAATTATTTGTCATTTCAAACTTTTCTATATGTCCACCTTCATTATTTATAACATTTCTAACGTTATTTAAAACATTTTTGCTCTCTACATCAATCATTAATACGGTAGAAAATTTGTTTTGATTGTATTCGTTCCACTCAGCAGTTACCTTTTTACTTTCATCAATATCTTGAATATTTTTACAATCTTTTCTATGTATACCAATTCCTCTTCGAGTTATCACACCTATAATTTCATCTCCCGGAACAGGCATACAACATTTTGCGAAATAGCTCTCAACACCTTCTTCACCATCAACAAGAACGGAGATACCTTTTCTATTCGAAATAGATTTTTCAACTGTAGGGACCATTTTTTCTTCTTCTTTTTCGCTTAAGGTGAAAATATTTCTAATCGTATTAATACTGATATCTTGTAAAGATAATTTTATAAAAAATTCTTCGTCACTTTTTATGTTGTATTTAATGTAAAATCCTATTTCTTTCAACTTTTCAAGAATTTCATCCATGGAAAAATTAAGTTTTTTAGAAAGCTCTCTAAACTTGTCCTTACCTTTTTCAATTAACTCGACTTCATTTTTTTGTCGATAATATTTTTTTATCTTCGATATAGTCTTAGGAGAATGAGCATATTTTAACCAATCAATGCTAGGTCCTTGAAAATTCCTATTGATCAGTATCTCTACTATATCACCCGTCTGCAATTTGTATGAAATGGGAACTAATTTACCATTGACTTTTGCTCCTGAAAAATGATTACCAACCTCAGTATGAATAGCAAAAGCAAAATCAATAGGTGTTGCTCCTCTGGGCAAATGAATTATTTCTCCTTTGGGTGTAAATACAAAAATTTCTTTTGAAAGAAGGTTTGTTTCGATGTCTTTTAATTCAAAAGCATTTTGGGCTATATATTTATGTAACTCCATCAAATCATTAAGAAATTTTAATTTTTCCGGACTAACACCCTCTTTATAAACCCAATGAGCAGCTAAACCGTATTCGGCTTCTTCATGCATTTTCCAATCTCGAATTTGTATTTCTAATGGATCTCCTTTATGTGTTATCACAGTTGTATGCAGTGATTTATAACCATTGAATTTAGGTGTTGCAATATAATCTTTTATTCTTCCTGGAATAGGGGACCAAATAGAATGAATTATTCCCAAAGCAGCGTAACATTTATTCTGATCTTCAGTAATTATTCTAAGAGCAATGTAATCATAGATTTCATCTAAAGTTTTACCTTTTCGAATCATCTTATCCCATATACTATATAAATGTTTAGAACGTCCTTCAACCATTGCTTTGATTTTTTGATTATCAAGCTCTTGTTTAATAATCTGCGCGTATTCGTCCAACCGATTTTGTCCAAGTCTTAATTTTTCCTCGATTTTCGTCTTTAAATCAAAATACGTATCAGGATACAAAAACCGAAAGGATAAATCCTCCAACTCTTCCTTAATCTTATAAATCCCCAATCTATGAGCAATGGGGGCGTATATTTTTAGAGTTTCATCTGCTTTTGCTATTTGCTTTTTCCTATCGACAAATTCTAAAGTTCTCATATTATGTAATCTATCAGCCAATTTAACGATTATGACTCTTATGTCCTCGGACATAGCAAAAAGCATCTTTCTGATAGTCTCAACTTTCTCCAAAGATTTCATGTCTTTTTCGTTTAGTCGTTCATTGAGCTTTAGATTACTGATCTTGGTGACCCCTGAAACTATATTTGCAACATCGATACCAAAAAGATCCTTTATTTTATCTATTGAAACCCCACAATCTTCAACTACATCGTGCAAAAGACCTGCTATTATCGTATCGACATCCATTTTTAAACCGGCGAGTATCAATCCAACACTTTTTGGATGCTCAAAAAATTCCTCACCAGAATCTCTATACTGACCACTATGAGAAATTTCAGCTAAATCATAAGCTGCTCTTATTAGTTCTTTTTCTCTTTTGGTAAGCCTAACATTTAATAGTTTTTCAACCTCTTTCTCATAACTTTTCGATTCAATCAACATAATCAAACACCTCTTAAAGTTTCCTAAAAAAGCTCAATTAGGTCTTGTAAATTAAGGTACAATATAATTATAGCACAAATTTCTGAAATATTGAAAAGAATTAAAGACAAAAAAATTTATCAAAATGTAATAACAATTTCATTTTTTAGGTTCATCAAGTATGATTAAATATTAATGAAAGTACCTCCTTAATATTTCTTAACATCACTTGATTTTATCCAAAAAAAAGGGTGCTATAATTACATCGAAAACTTAAATTAAGGAGGGAATTATTGTGAAGAAAGTATTATTAACGTTAGTTTTGGTAGGCATAGCCCTTTTCAGTTTTGCAGAAACACTTGTTATAAAAGGTTCAAACACGATCTTTCCAGTAGCACAACTATGGATTGAAGAGTTAAAAGATATGTATCCCAATTTAACAATTACATTGGAGGGTGCGGGATCTTCAACCGGTATTGCAGCTTTATTCAACGGAACAACAGACATAGCTGACTCAAGTAGATGGCTTAAAGAATCGGAATTAGAACAAATGCATGAAGAAGGAAAATACTTCATTCCAATTGTTTTAGGATACGATGGAATAGCCGTTATAGTCAATCCAAATCTTGGAATAGATGAAATCACCATAGAAGAATTGGCAAGTATTTACACTGGCGAAATTACAAGATGGAGCCAATTGAATCCAAATTTACCAAACCAAAGGATAGTTGTATATTCAAGAAACACAGCCTCAGGGACTTACGAAACATTCGTAGAAAAAGTTTTAGAGGGTGAAAGAATGGCCCCAACGGTTCAGATGTTAGAATCAACCCACGCAGAAGTACAAGCAGTTGCTCAAAACTCATATGCTATAGCTTATACAGGCGTAGGTTATGTGACCGAAGACGTAAAGGTTTTATCAGTCGAAGGTGTACAACCAACAAAAATGAATATTTTAAATTCTGTTTATCCAATTTCAAGACCATTGTACATGTTTGTTGATGCGACAAATGGTTACCCTCAAACCGGACCAGTTAAACAATATTTAACATTTGGACTATCAAAACGAGGTCAAGAATTAGTTGAACAAGCTGGATATGTAGCAGCATACGGATTTTAAAAGATTATCTTTTAAAAGGAGTGTTTTATTTGTGAATAGACGAGATTTAAAAAATATCGTAAATCAAAGTATAATCACAGTTGTCGCAATGGTGGGAATTTTGGCATTAATCGGTCTATTCATTTTTATCATCAGAGACGCTATTCCAGCCCTGACAGAAGTTGGGGCTGAAATTTTTACAAGTAAGTATTGGTATCCAACATATGATCCACCAGAATATGGCATGTTAGCTATGATAGCGGATTCTTTTATATTAACTGGCTTCGCTTCTATTATAGTTATACCCATAGGGTATATAATTGCATTTTTCTTGTATGATTATGCCACAAACACAGAACAAAGAATTATAAAATCAGCGATAGATTTGCTATCCGGAATCCCAACTGTTATAATAGGATCATTCTTATTCATTTATATTTCACCTATCCTAATGAATTTTGGTGCTTGGTCCACAGGTAATTTACTATTAGCAGCAATTGGGCTATCTATTTTATCCCTACCATACGCCGCTTCACTTATGCAGGAAGCATTATCATCAGTTGATATCAGTCTAAAGGAAAGCGCTTTAGCTTTGGGGGCAAGCAGGTTCACCGCCGGATTTAGAATAGTAAGCAAAGCTGCACTATCAGGAATTTTGAATTCAATAATTCTTACTATAAATAGAATTATAGGGGAAACTATTGTTGTATTAATGGTAGCCGGAGGAGCTGCCATAATTCCCAAATCAATATGGGATCCAGTTAGACCTTTGACCGCTGCTATAGCAAGCGAGATGGGGGAAGTACCCATAGGAAGTACACACTACTCTGCATTGTTTACAGCAGGTTTAATTTTGCTAATGATATCTTTTATTCTAACAATGATATCTAGAAGAGTAACGAGGAGTTGGAAAAGTTGAAACAGCAAACGGGAATAGATTCTATTATATCATTAATTTTTAGAATCATAAGTTATATTGCGTTTGGTATAATATTGTCAATAATTGTAATAGTTATAGTAGATGGTGCAAGATATTTTAATCCTTCTTTTTTCATAGAATACCCCAGTCAAGGAATGACAGCCGGTGGAATAGGACCGGCAATATTGGGAAGTTTTTTGATGATATTTTTCATTCTATTATTTTCCATTCCAATAGGAGTTCTCACTGGTACCTTCCTTTCAGAATATGGATCAAAATCAAGATTAGGAAGAATAATTGACATATCCGTTACCTCTTTATCTGGTGTTCCTTCTGTTGTCTACGGATTGTTTGGATTAGCTCTTTTTTCGATAACTCTAGGATTTGGAACATCTCTTCTAAGTGGAAGTTTAACTTTATCTATAATGACTTTACCTGTAATATCCTCATCAGTAAAAGAAGCCCTTGCTTCTCTACCAAGAGAGCTGAGAGAATCAGCCTATGCTTTAGGAGCAAAAAAAACGGAAACTATTTACAAAATACTCTTTCCAGCAGCAAGAAATAGAATAATAACCGCCATATTGATTGGTGCAGGAAGGGTTATTGGAGAAACCGCTCCTGTATTATTGACTGGTGCAGTTTTCTATTCAACTCAGTTACCAAATTCTTTACTTGATCCTGTTATGACTCTCCCAACTCATATATATTTTATAACCATGGCATATGGAGAAAGTGCGCAATGGATGGCAAAAGCAACATCCGCATTCTTAATAATACTTATTTTAGTGATATACTCGATAGCATTTAAAATAAGAGGAGGAAAACAAAAAAGTTGAACACAGAAAAAGAAATTGCAATAGAAATTAAAAATTTTAATGGTTGGTACGATCAAAAACAAGCTTTAAAAGATATAAATATGGAAATTAAAAAAAAGAAAGTCAGCGCAATAATTGGTCCTTCAGGATGTGGGAAATCTACTTTGTTGAGAAGTATAAATAGAATCAACGATGAAATTCCTGGATATAGAACCAATGGCGAAATAATATTTGAGGACAAAAACATATATGAAAATAATATTGATTTATCGTTGTTGAGGAAAAAAATAGGAATGGTTTTTCAAAAACCAATACCTTTTCCTATGACTATTTATGAAAACATTGCATTTGGTTTAAAGTTGCACACAACAAGAAACGGAAGAAGAATGGATGCAATCGTTGAAACAGCTTTAAAAAGAGCTGCGCTATGGGATGAAGTAAAAGATGAACTTGACAAACCAGCGAGTTCACTTTCTGGGGGACAACAACAACGTTTGTGTATTGCTAGGGCCATCGCTATTGATCCTGAAATAATTCTATTAGACGAGCCTACATCCGCTCTAGATCCTATAGCTACACAAAAAATTGAAAATTTAGTAGAACATTTATCCGAAAATTATACTATAATTATTGTTACACATAACCTAGCCCAAGCTATTAGAATTTCAGATTATATGTATTTTATGTTTCAAGGAGAGCTCATAGAATCGGGAAAAACAGAAGACATTATAAAAAGCCCAAAAAAACAATTGACAGAAGATTATCTAAATGGTAGAATTAGCTAAAAATTGAATAGATAACCACACAACAAAAAGTACATCAAGCAAATAGGGAGTGAAATAAATGGACTACACACATTTTGAAGGGGAAATGACACGATTAACAAGTGAAATATCCAAGCTTTTAACCGTCGTTTTAAGATCCTTTGAAAATTCGATTAAAGCGTTAGAAGATAAAAACCTTGAATTAGCCGAAAAAGTCTTAAAAGCAGATGATCAAATAGATGATTTAAACCGCCAAATTGAAGAGTCAGTCTATCAAATCGTAGCGAGATTTCGTCCTTTAGCCAAAGAACTACGATACGCAGTAACAATGATAAAGTTCGCAAACAATCTTGAAAGAATAGGTGATCTTTCTTGCAATATTGCTGAAAAAACTAAAATCTATGCGCATATTGATCTAAAAGACATAGTAAATACTAAAGAAATAAAAAAGATGTTCGGTATATCCCTAGAGATGATAAAGGACTCATATAAAGCATTCGGAGAAAGAAACATTGAAGAAGCTGTGAAAATTTGGAAAAGAGATGATGAAGTGGACGAGCTAGAAAATCAACTTAGACAAATTGCTGTGAAAAAATTACAAGATGAAACTTTTAACAAAGAACTTGTTATTCCCTATGTATTATTGGCAAGAGACATTGAAAGAATCGCTGATCACGCCACAAATCTTTGTGAAGAAATAGTTTACATAGAAACAGGTAAGGAAATCGAAGACTATCTATAAACGGAGGCTTTCTCATGCCTAAGGTTCTTATTGTTGAAGATGATGAAGATATACGAGATATACTAAAAACTTATCTTCGATTAGAAGATTTAGAAATCTTTGAAGCCGGTACTTTATCTCAAATGAGGAACGTTTTGAATAAAGAATCAAACATTGACATAATCTTATTAGATTTGATGTTACCTGATGGAGACGCAGTTAATGAATTGCCAAAAGTTCGTGCATTGAATAGAGAAATAGGTATCATAATCATTTCTGCAAAAAATACAGATGGAGAAAAAATTTTAGGAATCGAATCAGGAGCAGACGATTATATTACTAAACCTTTCAATCCTAGAGAAGTTACAGCGAGGGTTAGAGCATTATTAAAAAGAATCAAAAAATCTGAAAATAAAATGGTTTTTGGACCCATGGAAATATATTCAAACAATTATTCAGTAAGATATGAAGGAAAAAATATTGAATTGACCTCAAAAGAGTTCGAAATACTCGATCTATTAGCTAGAAATTCAGAAAAAGTCTACACAAGAGAAGAAATTATAGATAAAATTTGGTTTGGAGACGAATTTATTACAGATAGGGTTATAGATGTACATATAAGCATGATCAGATCAAAAATAGGGAAAAATTGGATTAAAACTATTAGAAACGTAGGATACAAATTCAATAAAAACGCTTATACGGTAGATAACAACGGTGAGAAATAAAGATGAAAAATGCTAACTCATTTGACTTTAACATATTCGATTCTTTGGAAGACGCAGTATTACAATTAGAAAATAAAACAAACATCCTTAATGTAAATGAGACTGCCAAAGCTTGGGGTTTTGTGAAACACAAAGAATTATTGAACACCATAAGTTTCAATGAAATCGATCAGCTTGCAAAGCATATATTGAATAATGAAGACTTTGAAATAGAAACAAATATATATTTCTTTGAAGGATACAGTAAATTTTGCAAGCTCACATTCAAAAAAGAATATCAACTTCTAATATTGCAAGACAAAACTGAATTTGAATTATTAAAAAAAGTGAAAGAAGATTTCATAACCTCAGTTTCCCATGAACTCAGAACCCCTCTCACCATTGCTAAAGGGAATACTCAAATACTCAAAGACTTCATGAAAGACAATCAATTTACCAAACAAGTTACTAAAATCGAAGAATCTCTCGACAGAATAGAAAATATTATTTCTCAATTAACCCTTCTTTCAAAAGCAGAATTTGGTGAATACGAATTAAAAAAAGAATTGATAAATCCAACTACTCTATACAACGAAATAGTGAAAGACCTTTATGAAAAAATACAAGAAAAATCCGTAAAGCTACACTTCAATTGTCAAATTCAATCTATAAAAAGTGACAAGTTTGTACTTTACACAATCTTTAGAAATTTGCTTTCCAATGCGATTAAATATTCTTACGATAATTCTGACATATACATTAATTTTCTCAGCGAACAACTCATAATAAAAGATGAAGGTATAGGTATAAGAGAAGAAGAACAAAAAAGAATTTTTGAAAGATTCTATCGTGGTGCTGAAGCAAATAATTATGCCAAAGGATCCGGTTTAGGCCTAGCGGTGGTTAAATATTTATGCGAATTAGCAAATTATAAAATTGAATTTGAATCAAAATGGATGGTTGGTACAACATTTAAAGTGGTTTTCTACAGGTAACTTTAACTCCTAATTACTGCACAAACAACTTCAAAGAATTTATCAATCTATATTTTTTAAAATTTATACTGTATGTAATTATATTGAATGGTTTTACTTGGTGTTTTGATATGAAAACAACAACTTCGTTCAAGTATTAAACAATAAATATATTGTAGTAAAATTTTTTTAAATAAATAAAAGTAAGATTTCTTTAGATTTTCTCAAATAATTGCTTTTAAATGGTAATAATTGTGTTTAAACACTCATAACCAGACTTGACATTTATAAAAAAATGTATTTTAATTAAAAGTAGAGAGGACGGGCTGCATAGTAAAGTGACACGGTTCTCTTTATCCTTCAGGGTGGGGAGCGGGGCAATAGGGCGCTATTAATCAAGTTTTAGGGTCTCTGAATCTAATATAAATAAAAAGCAAAGGAGTTAACTGATGGCAAATAAAACATATAATATTGAATTAGTTAAAGAACGTAACAGAACAGTAGTTTTAGAATTATTGAACTCGAAAGGAACGAGCACAAGATCAGAAATATCAGATATAACAGGTCTAACAAACGCCACTATAACAAATATTGTGAATGAATTAATCTCCAAGGATTTAGTAGAAGAAGTCGGTACCATCGATGGCAAATTAGGTAGAAAGAGAAAACTGATAAAAATCAAAGAAGACGCTTTTTATGTTATAGGTATTGAATTTGGGGTAAACATAGTACGTGCAGGAATATTTAATTTTAAGGGCAAAAAAATTAAGAGTATTGAAAAAGAAATAAATTCATATGGAAGACCGACTGATGTTTTAAAAAACCTAATTTTAATAATTGACGAATTGATCAATAACACAAAAGTCGACTTCAATAAAATTAAGGGTATTGGTATCGCTATGCCTGGATTGATAGATAGTCAAAAAAGAATTTTACGATCAGTTCATCCTTTTCCCTTACTCAAAGATTACCCACTTGTGGAACAGCTAGAAGAACACTATGAAAAAACAATTTGGCTAGAAAATGATGCAAATGGTGCTGTTTTAGGTGAAAAGTGGTTTGGACATGGGAAAAAATTTAACAATTATGTATTTATTGTGGGAGATTCTGGAATTGGAGCAGGAATTGTTATAAATGGGAAGTTATATTCGGGTACTTTTAACTCCGCTGGTGAAATAGGTCATACAGTCATAACTGGAGATTTAATGCCTTTGGAAAGTTTCGGAGGTTTATCAAGGTTGGCAGATGAATTTAACTTACCTTTAGAGATAATTCTAAACGAATCAAAAAAGTCTGAAGAAATTAAAAAAACTTTGGATGATATCAACAAATTTTTAGCCTTAGGAATAGTGAACCTTGTAAATACAGTCGATCCGGAAGCGGTAATTGTAGGTGGAAGAATTTTAAAAACGGGATATTCAGTTATTAGAGAAATAAAAAGAATAGTTGCTCAATACACCTTTTCGGATGAAATCCCACAAATTTTAGTTGCTTCAAAGAAAGAAGATGCTATTTTGTCAGGTGCAGCCTCAATTGCTATCGAACATATCGTATCTTCTCCCTATCAGTTTTTGCTAAACAATGACAAAAACATATCTTATAACAATTTCAAATAAAAAAGAGATTTTTAAAGTTTTCAAATACAGTGTAAATTCTCAAAAAGGAGGTAGCATAGTATGAGAAAGTTAGTAGGTATAGTACTTCTAAGTGTATTAAGCTTCACCATGATTTTTGCCCAAAGTGGGCAGGTAGAGATATTCAGTTGGTGGACTGGTGGAGGAGAAGAAGAAGCGCTTTTAGCAACCCTTGAAGATTTTAATGAATTATATCCAGATATTGAAGTAATCAACGCAACGGTTGCCGGAGGTGCTGGGACAAACGCCAAAGCAGTATTAAAAACAAGAATGCTTGGTGGAAACCCACCCGATACATTCCAAGTACACGCTGGTTGGGAATTAACAGATACATACGTAATACCAGGACTCATGGAACCTTTAACAGACTATCTAAAAGCGTGGGGAGTATACGACAAATTTCCAGAAGGTCTAATAGATATAGTAAGTTATCAAGGTGAAGTTTATTCCATTCCTCTGACGGTCCATAGAAGCAACGTTGTGTTCTACAACAAGAAGTTATTTAACGAAATAGGTTTGACTAAAGAACCCGAGACATGGAATGAATTCATAAACGCATTAGAAAAAGTAAAAGCCGCTGGTTACACTCCACTTGCTTTAGGAGATAAAAACAAATGGCCTGCAGGCCAACTTGTTGAGAATCTTATGGTAGCTGAATTTGGAGCTAAAAATTACAACGCCTTATTTAACGGCGAACTATCGTTCAACGATGAAAGGCTTGACAGTTCTTTAGAAAAAATGGTACAACTTATGGATTACGTTAACGTAGATCATGCAGCTTTAGCATGGCAAGATGCTGCAAGATTGTTATATGAAGACAAAGCCGTTTTCAATTTAATGGGTGACTGGGCAGAAGGATACTTCAAAACCTTAGGTTGGACGCCAGGAGAAGACTTTGGATGGTTCGAGTTACCTGGCACACAAGCTGTGTTCGTATTAGTATCCGATACCTTCGGGTTACCAAAGAATGCCCCACATAGAGAAAATGCACTCATCTTTTTGGAATACTTGGCTTCTACAAGGGCTCAATCAGTGTTTAATCCAATTAAAGGTTCTATCCCAGCAAGAATTGACGCAGATCCAGGAAACGATCCATACTTGATAGAAACAGCAGAGGATTTCAGAACCCTCATCATTTCACCATCTATCGTTCACGGTTCTGCAGCACCTGAAGCGTTCGTCACGTCATTCAACGATGCCGTTAACAACTTAGTAACTACTAAAAACGTTAACCAAGCAAAACAAATGATATTATGGGCTGCTGAAGATGTAAATCTACTCACAGATTAACACCTAAAATAACTTAATCTCGGCCCAGTAAGGGCCGAGATTTTCGATATACCCTATCCAATCGATAAGGAGAGATATGTATGTCGGTTCAAAAGAAAAAGGCAAGAGCAGGATTTTTTATAATCCTACCATCTTTAGCTTTCCTAGGGATATTTGTTTACTATTTCATTTTTTTAACGATAAGAACATCAACCTCCAACTGGAATAGTTTTTCCTCATTATTGAGTGGAGAATACGAATTTGTTGGAATGAGAAACTATCAAAGGTTATTCATGGACCCCAGATTTCAAACAGATTTATGGAACACATTATTTTTTACCCTATTTTTTCTAGCAGGATGTATAATACTCGGTATATTTTTAGCCAATATTATTGACAAGAAATTAAAAGGATCGAGTTTTTTTCAAAACCTATTTTTATTCCCAATGGCAATTTCTTTTGTTGTAACAGGTACGGTTTGGGGTTGGATATTCGCTCCTGGGAACATACCAACTTCCCCACAAGGAATTAATTTATTACTTGAAAACCTTGGATGGACAAACTTACAATGGATGTGGTACACGAGTACCCAATCGATAGGAAAATTCAATTTAGCGTTGATACCAGTGGTAATAGCAGCAACCTGGCAGATGTCAGGATACGTAATGGCAATGTATTTAGCCGGGCTTAGAGCTATTCCTGAAGAGATGATAGAAGCAGCACAAGTAGACGGTGCAACAGGTACTCAATTATTTTGGAGAATAAAGATGCCTATGCTCAGACCAATTACACTTAGTGCCATGATAGTAATAGGACACATGTCTCTGAAGATATTCGATTTAATATACGCCATGACTGGAAGTGGACCTAACAACGTTACCGATATGCCTGCTGTTTATATGTTTGAACAGATGTTTAGATCCAACAGATACGCTATCGCATCAGCCATTGCAATAATAATGTTGGTAATGGTAGCTGCGGTTATAATCCCTTATCTTTATAGCTCTTTTAGGGGGGAAAGATAATGGCAGAAAAAACCAATAAAACTTCACTCACAATTTATTATATTATACTAGCTTTATTCACCATATTTTATGTTCTGCCTTTTTATGTTACTCTAAGCACCTCTTTTAAACCATTTGAAGAAGTTTCTATATCAAATATGTGGAAACTTCCAAGCAAGTTATCTTTTGAGGGATTCAAAGAGGCATTTGCAAGATTAGGACCGAATCTAAAAAACAGTTTTTACCTTACGATACCGGCTACTCTAATATCTGCAATAATTGGTTCAATAAATGGTTTTGCTCTTTCAAAATTAAGGTTCAAATATTCAAATATTGTTTTTGCCCTAATATTATTTGGGATGTTCATACCTTATCAAAGTGTATTATTTCCACTGATACAGTTCTTTCAAGCAATAGGTTTATATGGTACGATACCCGCATTGATAATAACCCATGTTATATACGGAATACCGATTACCACCTTAATGTTTAAAAATTACTATGAGGAAATTCCAAACGAATTAGTGGAAGCATCATCTGTGGATGGTGCAAGCATATGGCAATCCTATACAAAGATACTCTTACCTATATCAATACCAGGGTTCGTAGTCGTTATAATATGGCAATTCACAAATATATGGAACGAGTTTTTGTTTGCAGTAACGATAACCAGTGACCCGACGAAACAACCAATAACGGTAGCTTTAGTCAATTTGGCTGGCAGTCAAGTCGTCCAATGGAACGTTCAAATGGCAGGAGCGTTAATCGCTGCCCTACCTACACTTATAGTTTACATCATATTGGGAAGGTATTTTGTAAGAGGTTTACTCGCCGGTTCGGTTAAGGGATAGTATAAACCCGCCTAATTATAGATGGCGGGTATTTCTTTACTTTCCTAAATTTGTTTTTTGTGTATGAAAAACAAAAGGTCGTTCAGGTATTAAAGATTATTTTTTTAAATAATATCTCTCAAATCTTTAAACAATTTTATAATTGCATTTATAATGACAAAAAATTCCAAACGCCCTAAATACATTCCTAATGTTTGCGTCCAAATCACTCCTACGGGAGCTTGACTCGAAGTAATACCTGTGGAAAGTCCAACAGTAGATAAAGTTGAAGCATACTCAAATAAAGCATTATGAAGTGGATACCCATAAGCCAACAATATAAAAACGCCGATAAAATAGGTAATAAAATACATTGTAAAAACCACTAAAACATTTTTTATTGAGTTTAGATCAATTTTCTTTCTTGATACCCCTTTATATACTTCTATGTAAAAAGTGGTTCCAGAGGGTTTAAAAAATTCTTTGATCTGGTTAATTATCAATTTGAAAGCAATATAAACCCTGAATAATTTTAAACCACCTGATGTGGAATCCATCATTCCACCTAAGATCATCAATATTGTCACAATTAACAATCCGAAATAATTCCAATGTGAAAAAGCTACTGTTGAAAAACCAGTGGTTGTTAAAACTGAAATACTCTGAAATGCGGAATGAACTAAACCATCTCCCACTCCGTACATTTCAACTGTTGTAAAAGCAAAAAGCAACAAAAAAGAAATAACTAAAATTATGAACATGGTCTTAATTTCGGGGTTTTTTAAAAAAGGCTCAGATTTGATTTTTTCTCTTAATTCAAGTAACGAAATTTTTTTGGACCGGTAGTCTCTGCGATTCCTAATAAAATTTCTAATCATTAATAAACCAGCATAATGGACTCCAAAGCCAGTTCCGCCCATAATCATTAGCAACATGATAATTATTTCTACCTTCAAACTACCAAAAGAACCTATACTAAAATTTTTTGTGGAAAATCCTCCCGTAGCCAAGCCAGTTAATGTATGGTTAAAGGCGTCAAAAAAAGAAAGTTTTCCTACAAACATCAAAAGCAAAACACCTATAACCGCCCAACTTAAATAAATTCTAAGAATTATCCTAGCCGATTCTCTCAAATTCGGAACTAAATTGTCACTTCTTCCTTCTGCTTGATATATACCAACCCCCATGGTACCAGCAATGATTACAGTAATTATAGCAAAACCAGCCCCACCAATAAATTGCATCACCGATCTCCATATTAAGATAGAGAGGGGTAGGACTTCCACATCAGAAAACATCGTAAGCCCTGTCGTTGTCCATCCACTTGTCGATTCAAATACTGCCTGTGAAAAATTCAATTCTCCAGAAAAAATAAAAGGCAAAGAAGAAAGAAAAATTGCGACCGTCCAAACAAAAAAAACAGTGACGACAGCATCCTGTGTGTTTAATTCTTTTCTTTTTTCTCCTCTTCCCATATACCTAAATATTTCCCCGGTAAGAAAGGATAATATCCCTGTAATCAAAAATGGTAGAAAATCTCTAAAAGAATCATAAATAAAAGCAGTAGAACCCACTATAAATATCAAAACAGAAAGACCTATTATAATATTTCCCGTATTTCGAAAAATTGTTTTATACCTTAGTTTTAAAAAATATTTGTAAGAAGGCACTAGATCACCTCGATTTTAACGTTTCTTTCACTTCGTTCACTTGTTCTTTTAGCGCCAAAACGATCAGCCTATCCCCCTTATAAATGGTTGTTTCACCTTGAGGAACCATTATATCTCCATCTTCTCTTATCAATACTCCGATTATTGAATTCTGAGGTATATTTAATTCCTTAAGTTTTTTATTTACGGCTTTATCATCTTCAAGTATAGTAAGTTCCAAAATGGATAACTTTTCCACATAGGGGTTGAAGAAATCTGTAATATCTTCATGAATCAAAGAAGATTCAATTAATTTTTGCATCCAAGAAATTGGTACCAGTGTTTCGACATTAATACCTTTGAAAATAGTTTCGTTTTCTGTTGCATTGACTAAAGATATTATCTTTATATCTTCATAATATTCTCTCAACAACCAAGATACAACAAAATTCAATGCATCATCCTCAGAGATTATTATTAAGGCTTCTACTTTTTTGTTTAGATCTAAATTTTCTATCCATTTGATATCGGTAGGATCTTGCTTAACAAGTTCAAGAGCAGGAAAATTTACCTTTAATCCATCTAAAATCTCCAGATTTTCGTTATTTTTGCTGACATAGTAAACTTGATTACCCAATAAGAGTAATTTTTTGGCTAAAGAATAGGCTAATATCTTTCCCTCTATGATATAAAAAATTCTATTCATATTTAACTACTTCCTTTTCCAATTCCTCAACCAAATCCATTACCGAATCCTCTATGGGACAAAATAAATTCAATCCTGCCTTTATAAAAATTGATTTCTTCAAAGGATCATTCACCCTTGCGGCTATTCTTACTCCCGAATTTAATTTTTTAATCCCGTAGGCCAACATAAAATTTAAATTGTCGTCGGGGGTTACAATATAAACCATGTGAGCTTTTTCAATATTCACATCTTTTAATGCGGCCATATCGCTTGTATCAATAACTCTTGTGAAACCTGTAAAATTTCTTTTCGATAATCTTTCAAAAGACGATTCTTCTTTATCAAGAACTACTACATTGTAAGCTTTACTTAATTTCAAAGCTAGTTCAGAACCCAACCTTCCACAACCTATTATAATTATGAGTTTGGAACCATTTATGCGCATATATTCTCACTTCCAAAAAATATTATTGAAATATGCAATTTATTAGCTCAACACTGTCCATCAAAGAATATATTCTCTGAGATCTTCATCACCATATACCTTACCCAACCGTAGGTCTACATAATTGCTATCTATTTTCAATTCCCACTCTCCTGATGCAGGTGCTTCAAAAGAAACCTCTTCAAGAACTTTTTCGACTACTGTATAAAGTCTTCTTGCCCCAATATTTTCAACTTTTTCATTCAACTCAAAGGCAATATCTGCCATTCTTTCAACGCCATTTTCAGTGAACTCAATTTTCACCCCATCGGTTTGAAGTAAGTACTGATACTGTTTTAGTATTGCATTTTTTGGCTGGGTTAGTATTCTAATAAAGTCTTCCTTAGTTAAATCAGATAATTCCGCTCTAATTGGGAATCTTCCTTGAAGCTCAGGAATCAGATCCGAAGGCTTAGCCTCACTGAATGCACCGGCAGCGATAAATAATATATAATCAGTGCTAATGGAACCATACTTTGTTACAACAGTTGTTCCCTCGACTATCGGTAACAAATCCCTCTGTACACCTTCCCTAGATACATCTGGCCCTGACGCGGATCCTCCAGTGGATGTAACTTTATCGATTTCATCAATGAAAATTATGCCACTATTTTCTGCTCTACTTATTCCTTCTTGAACTAATTTATCTTGATCGATCAACTTCTCGGATTCAATAGGTTCCAAAACTTTTCGCGCTTCAGAAATCTTCATTCTCCTTCTTTTTTTCTTCTTAGGCATAAGATTTTGAAACATTTCTCCAAACTGAATGCCCATGTCTTCAAGTTCAGGTCCCAATCCAGCAAACATTGGGGTAGATTGTTCCTCAACTTCTATTTCTATTTCTACATCTTCTAATTCCCCATTTCTTAATTTTTCCAACAGTTCCTCTCTTCTTCTTCGAATGTTTTCGTCTTCTTTTTCATCATATCCCTTATTTTGGGAATATTCAGCATTTTGATTGAAAAGTTGCATAACGTCCATAAATGAAGGTTGAGCCTTTGTTTTTTTCTTTGAAGGCACAAGTGCTTCTACTATCCTTTCTTCTACAAGTTTTTGAGCTTTACCTTTAACTTCTTCCATCATTTCCTTCTTTACCATGTTAACTGAAGAATCAACCAATTCTCTAACCATACTTTCTACATTTTTCCCAACATATCCAACTTCGGTAAACCTTGTGGCTTCCACTTTCACAAATGGTGCATTAGCAACCTCTGCCAACCTTCTGGCAATTTCTGTTTTTCCAACACCTGTAGAACCTATCATTAGAATATTTTTTGGTATTACATCTTTTCGAATATCTTCTTGTAGCGCCAACCGTCTAATCCTGTTTCTCAAAGCGATAGCAACCTGCTTCTTTGCTTCCTTTTGACCGATTATATAATTATCCAATTTTTCTACAACTTTTTTTGGAGTTAATTCATCTATTTTATTCATAAAAATCACCTCAAAAATAAATTTTTACTAATGTACCAATTATATCATACCTCATGAACCTTTAAAAGATTGGTTTTACTGGAAAAACCATAGGGAATTCCAGCCGTTACTATGATATTCTCTCCTGATACAGCAAAATTTAAAGATTTCACGATATTGCTAACGCTCTCCAACATATTATCCGTGTCAGTAAATTTTTGCATAATAACAGGAGTTACTCCCCAAACTAACGCTAATCGATGATAAGTAGTTATTCTTGGGGAAGCTGCAACTATTTTCATATTTCTTCTGAATCTGGAAAGAGCTCTTGCCGTATACCCGCTATAAGTGGTCGCAACTATAACTTCAATGCCTAATTGCTCGGCAATTTTTATTGCAGACATCGTTATCGAATTGGTAGCAGGGTCTCCTCCACCATATGTTGAATAATCAAATTTATAATAGTACTCTTCTAACATTTTTTCAGTTTCATTTGCCACATTGGACATAACTTTGACAGCTTGCTCAGGGTATTTCCCAATCGAGGTTTCTTCAGATAACATAACTGCATCCGTCCCATCTAATATAGCATTGGCTATATCAGTTGCCTCTGCTCTTGTAGGGAACGGATTATTAACCATACTTTCAAGCATTTGAGTTGCTGTTATAGCAGGCTTTGCCATGGTGTTTGCAATCTCTATAATTCTTTTTTGAAGCAAAGGAATTTGTTCAACAGGTGCTTCAACGCCTAAATCTCCTCTTGCAACCATCACTCCATCAGCTTCTTCTATGATCGATTCAAGGTTATCTAGAGCTTGTAATGTCTCAATTTTAGCAATTATGGGGAGATCTGGCATGCCCAATTCTGTTAAAATTCTCCTTGTTCTGGTAATATCTTCAGCTTTTCTAACAAAAGATTGAGCTATATAATCTACGTTCCATTCTACAGCCTTGTTCAGATACTTCATATCTTTTTCTGTTAAAGGTGGCAAACTTATATCTATTCCAGGAACGTTTATCCCTCTTCTGTGAGTGATACTGCCACCTGTTACAACTTTTGTTACAATCTCTTTTTCGTTGCTGCTAATGACTACAAGTCGTATTTTTCCATCATCAAGAAGAATAGAATCTCCCTTTTTAACTTCTTTAGGTAATCCATTATAATTTATACTCACCTTTTCTTTATTTCCAATGATCTCCTCGGTTGTCAAAATGAATTTTTGGCCCTCTTCCAATACTACCTGATCAGTTTCAAATTTGCCTGTACGGATCTTAGGACCTTCTAAATCAAGTAAAATGGCAAAAGGTATGTTCATCTCTTTCCGTATCTTCTTTATTAGATTTACTCGCTTCTCATGATCAGCAATAGTGTCGTGAGAAGTATTCAATCTTGCTACATTCATTCCAGCGTTTATTAATTTTTTTATCATTGTTTCATCTTGTGTGGCTGGACCAATTGTGCAAACGATTCTCGTCTTTTTATTTTCTGTTTTTTCGTTCATAACTATCCTCCTAAAAAATGCGTAACTATTGTTTGATATCCCCCAATCAAATATTCTATAAACCTTTAAGATAAAATTCCTGCCAGCTTCACAATCTCCATATCCAATGTATTATTTTCTGAAAGTACTTTTTCAAGTGGTGTTCTAATTAAATCGTTTTTACTCAAGCCTACCATCACGTCAAAATCTCCGTCGTTAATTGCTTTTATTACTTCATTTCCCATTCTTGAGGCCAAAATCCTATCAAATGCAGTCGGGGAACCCCCTCTTTGAATATGACCTAAAATTGTTATACGCGTTTCAAAACCAATTCTATTTTCTAAATGTCTAGCAACTGTATAAGCGCTGGCAGATCCTTCCGCAACGACGACTATTGAATTAATCTTACCTCTTTTTCTTTCATCCCACATTTTTTCTGCTAAAGCATCGTAATCCGTGGGAACTTCTGGTATTATTATGGCTTCCGCCCCTATAGCAAGACCTGACATCAACGCTATGTATCCAGATGTTCTCCCCATAACTTCAACAATAAACGCCCTTTCGTGGGAAGAAGCGGTATCTTTTAACTTCTGCATGGCATCAACTACCGTGTTAAGACAGGTGTCAACACCAATACTCATATCTGTATAAGCGATATCATTATCTATAGAAGCTGGTACACCTATGACAGATATCCCTTGTTCTTCTGATAGCAACTTCCCCCCGGTAAGACTCCCATTTCCTCCAATTATAACCAACACATCTATACCTAAATCTTTCAATATGTCCGCGGCTTTTTTTCTAACCTCAGGAACTTTAAATTCTGGTACCCTTGCGGTCCTTAAAATGGTTCCCCCTCTTTCCATTATTCCACCAACATCTGCATATGTAAATTTTTTATATTCTTTATCCAAAATACCAGCAAATCCTCTCAAAAACCCATACACCTCAATATTTTCTACAACAGCGCTTCTAGTAACAGCTCTAATGACGGCATTCATCCCAGGGGCATCTCCACCACTGGTCATTAACCCGATTCTTTTCACCTCACTCACTATATCCCTCCTAAAAACTTTTATTATTTATATTTCATTTAAAAATCCCAAAATTCATTTAGCGCCCCTTCGCCCGCAGCCCACCCAGTAGGATAGGAGGACATTACTCTTCACTCCCAACCTTTTAAACTACCTTTTTATTATATCACTTGTTTTTTGACACTATTGTTAATTTCACTATAACTCAAATAACTCTTCAAAATCTTGTGTTATAATTAAACAGTAAAATCATTTAAACTAAGGTGGTAAAATTGGAAGTTAAATATGATAAAAATAGTATAATTAAAATATTAAAAAATAAAAAAATCAAGGTTACCCCAAATAGATTTAAAGTGGCCTTTGAACTTTTTAACTGCGATGAACATCCATCAATTGATGAATTACATCAAAAGTTAGTAAAAAATAATGATAATCGAATTTCTTTCACTTCAGTCTATAACATTGTAAAATTATTTGAAAACGCTGGATTAGTAAAAGAGATTTTAATTGAAAATAAAATCCATTACGATTCTAACATTACACCTCATGCACATTTTATTTGCAAAAAATGTGGAAGAATTCAAGATATCGAGTTAGATAAATTAGATTTCTTAGATGAGAAGAAATTATTAAATTTTAAAACTTTTACTGAAGAAGACTTAAAAAACAATAAAATCGACTCTGTTGAAATCAACTTCTATGGAATCTGTGGAGAGTGTTTAAAAGAAGAAAACAGTGAGGCGTAAATCGGTGTTTCTGCCTCACTGTTTTTTAATATTTAATAAAATAAATATGTTTAGATTTCATGGTAAACTTATCAAAACTTAATCAAATTTCACGTTGAGTTCTTTATTTGCCTTTACTTCGTCTAATCTTTTGATAGGTAAAGTCAACGGAGCTTCTTTTAGCTTATCTGGTTCTCTTCTGGCTTCTTCTACGATTTTCTCGTATATAGCAGCAACTTCGTCCAATGTTTCTTTGCTTTCGGTTTCGGTTGGTTCAATCATCATTGCTTCATCCACAATTAAAGGAAAATAGACTGTTGGAGGATGAATACCATAATCTAATAACCTTTTTGCAAAATCCAGTGTACTTACCCCATAATCTTTCAACGAAGTTCCTTTTATTACAAACTCATGCTTACAGACATCTGGGTAAGCAACGTTTAAAAATTTCGATAACTTCTCTTTCAAATAATTCGCATTTAGAGTGGCAAGTTCACTTACCTTCTTCAAACCTTCTTTCCCTAATGATAATATGTAAGTGTATGCTTTGACTAGTACCAAAAAATTACCGTAGAAGCTACGCATTTTCCCAACGCTTTTAGAGATATCATAATCAAAATAATATTCTCCACTTTCTTTCATACCGACAACAGGTTTCGGCAAATACTCTTTTAAATAAGATTTTACCGCTATTGGCCCACTCCCTGGGCCCCCCATTCCATGAGGGGTGGAAAATGTTTTGTGAAGGTTGAGATGAACAACATCGAAACCATTATCTCCAGGTCTTACTTTCCCCATTATCGCATTTAAATTTGCCCCATCGTAGTACAACAAGGCGTCGTTTTTGTGCATCAAATCGGATATCTTCAGAATATCTTTTTCAAAAAATCCCAAAGTATTTGGGTTCGTGAGCATAATGGCAGCGGTATTTTCATTCACTAAAGATTTCAAATGATCTAAATCAACTCTTCCTTCATTATTCGAATTAACTTTAACTACTTCAAAGCCCGCCATTACCGCAGATGCAGGGTTCGTACCGTGCGCGGAATCTGGGATGATAACCTCATTTTTATGACCTAAATTATTTTCTTGTAAATATTTTTTGATAATAAGCATCCCCGTAAGTTCCCCGTGGGCACCAGCAGCAGGCTGTAGGGTAACATTAGCCATCCCTGTTATTTCTTTGAGAAATTCTTGTAATTCATACATCAATTCCAATGCGCCTTGTACAGTACTTTCCTCTTGGTAGGGATGAATGAATTTGAATCCATTTAAAGAAGCAACCTCTTCATTCAAAAAAGGATTGTATTTCATTGTACAAGAACCCAAAGGATAAAAACCTCTATCAACCGAATGGTTTAGAGTGGCTAATTGATTGTAATGTCTAACAATATCAACTTCGTATAGTTCTGGCAGAATCGGAGCTTCATTTCTAACTAAATGTTCCGGAATATCTATCTGAGATTCTTTGACATCCAATTTTGGAAGTGAATATGACTTTCTCCCGCTAACTGATTTTTCAAATATCAACTTCATGATAATCCCTCCAAGAAAGAACATAAAAAGTCAATATCTCTTTTTTTAGTCAGTTCTGTTGCACAAAACAGTACCTTATTCCCCATTTCTTTATAAAAATTCTTCAGTATCAAAGGTCCAAAATAATGTTGTTCCAACAGTTTTTCGTTGAGAAGTTCTGGATCTATTTTGCTTTCTAATACAAACTCGTTAAAAAATGGACCGTCAAATACAGGTTTAAATTTTTCAGTCTCTACCAATTTTTTTGCTAAATAATGGGCTTTATGATAATTCTGAAGAGAAACTTCTTTTATTCCTTGCTTCCCCATTACATTCAAGTACAAAGAAGCCACAAGAGCGTTGAATGCATGATTTGAACATATATTGGAAGTAGATTTTTCCCTTCTTATATGTTGTTCTCTTGTCTGCAAAACCATGCAAAATCCTCTTTTACCGTCTTGATCTACGGTTTCTCCAATGATTCTGCCAGGCATTTTTCGGATATACTTTTTTTTGGAAGCGAAGATTCCTAAACCCGGTCCTCCAAACGAAGGCGTATTCCCTAAAGATTGACCTTCTCCTACTACGATATCCGCACAAAATTTTCCTGGGGCTTCTAACAACCCTAAAGAGATTGGATAGGTAACTACTATGAAAACAACTTCGCTAGGAACCTTTTCTCTTATCACTTTTAAATCTTCTATTACACCAAAAAAGTTTGGATATGAAACTACAACACAAGATGTTTCTTCGGTGATTTTAGAAGTTAAATCAGCTAGATCTAATTGACCCGTTTCAGATAAATAATCGATTTGTTCTATATCCATCCCTTGCACTTTAACATAGGTTTTTGATACTTCTTGATACTCGGGATGAACCGTTTTAGACATCAAAACACGGTTTTTGCCGTTAATTCTTTTTGCCATTAAAATAGCCTCAGCTAAAGCAGAAGCACCATCATACATAGATGAATTAGAAACTTCCATCGCGGTAAGATTGCAGATCTGAGTTTGATATTCATAGAGAATTTGGAGGGTACCTTGAGAAACTTCAGCTTGGTAAGGCGTATAGGCGGTTAAAAAATTCCTATTTGAAGCTAAAGGATATATAACAGACGGAATATAGTGATTGTAAATACCTGCACCTCTAAAAATCCCGTATTCTTCCATATTTTTATTCAGTTGTGCCAAATCGGTTAGCCTTTCTTTAACTTCTATTTCGCTCAAACCCGAAGGGATATTCAACTCACCTTTGAATAGTGCTGGAATATCTCGATAAAGTTCGTCGATATCTTTTATTCCCAAAAAAGAAAACATTTCTTCTATATCTTTTTGGGTATGGGGTAAATATGGAAAATCATTCATTGTAACATCTCACCTCTTTTTATTATAATATTTCTATTTTTAGGAAAGTAAAAACTTAATATAAGCGCCCCTTCGCCCCGCCCCCCACCCATTAGGATAAAAGTGTTTATGCTCTTTCCAGAAACCCACCCATAAGGAATGGGAGGAAAAATACCTCCCCCCAGGTCGCCCTAAATTTTTACTTAGTGCTTTTTACACTTCCTTTATAAAATGGGGTTTTTACAACCTCAGCTTCTAATAACTTGTTCCTTGCCTTTATACTAACAATGGTCCCAGATTTCGAAAATTCTTTACTTACATAGCCTAAGGCTAAATTCTTCCCCAAAGTAGGCGACTTTACACCACTTGTCACAAACCCTATCTTTTCATTATCTTTGAAAATTTCATACCCATGCCTAACTGGCATCTTGTCGTGTATTTCCATACCAACTAATTTTCTTTTGATTCCTTCTTCTTTTTGTTCTAGCAAAGCTTCCTTACCAATAAATTCTTTATTAAAATCGACAGTCCATCTTAAGCCTGCCTCCAAAGGTGTAGTATTTTCATCCATATCCTTGCCATACAGGAGCATTTTAGGCTCGAACCTTAAAGTGTCCCTGCTTCCCAAACCACATGGCTTGCCATCAACCTCTTTAGCAAGTTGTATAAGTCTATCCCAAACTTTAACAGCGATCGTTGGAGATAGGTACAACTCAAAACCGTCTTCACCTGTGTATCCTGTCCTTGATAAGATTACTTCTTCTCCTTCTAGTTGTAGAACTTCAAAAGAATAATATTCTATACCATCCAGATCAATATCTTTAAGATGTTTTTGTAGTTGATCCTGAGATTTTGGGCCTTGAAAAGCTATTTGGCAATATTCATCACTCTTGTTAATTACATCAACATTAAAAGAAGAAGATTGACTTTTTACCCATTCATAATCTTTTTGTGTATTAGATGCATTGACTACTAACATAATCTTTTCTTTGTTAAACTTATAAGCGAGAAAATCATCCAAAATACCGCCATTCTCATTACACATAGGTGTGTAAACTATTCTGCTATTCGGTATTCTCTCCACATTATTTGTAATCAAGTAATTTACAAATTTCTGTGCATCTTTCCCTTGCACAAATAATTCACCCATATGAGAAACATCAAACACCCCAACTACATTTCTAACTGCATTATGCTCTTCAATGATAGAAGAATACCACAACGGAAGTTCCCACCCTGCAAATTCTCCCATCTTGGCTCCAAGTTCTTTATGTCTTTCATAAAGCGGAGTCTTTTTAAGTTCAGACAAGGTAATTCCTCCTTTCTCAAATTCTCTAATTATAACTTTAGCTGTATCAAAATCCTTATCTTCAACATACAAATCATAAATTACTCCCTCACCGAAATATTCTCCCCCTATTCCTATGGGAGATTTTAAAAATACTTGTATACCGTTATCTTCCAAAATTTGCTTCAAAATCTGACTCTGTGGATAATTGCAATAATCTTTTATTTTTTTTAACATCAACTCACTCCTCAAAAGAAAGATATTATTCAATTTTAATTATATCATTCTTTGAAAAAGTTAGAAAATCGAAGTATTTTCAATTAGAAGGATTTAAAGACAATTAAAGGCGATTAAAGAAGTTTAAATCAATTTTTCAAAAAGACTGTAAAACTACGTGTTTATTATTCTCAGTGATTCCAAAGGCAGTCAATTTCCCACCGTACACATATCCTGTATCGATATCTATACTTATTATTTTCTTATTCTTATCTCGTTTCACAAAGATTTTATCTTCACCTGTTAGGTACAATGTTGGAGTATGCCCATGAATGACGGTATAATCATAATACCTTTCTGACATACTTAAAAATTCATCCCTTATCCATAACAAATCCCATTTATCTTGTTGGGAAAGTGACTTTTTTGGATTTACTCCCGCATGAACAAACAAATATTTCTCGTTTCTGATTTCTATCTCATAATACAAAGGTAGGTCTTTTAAAAAGGTTATGTATTCTTCCCCAATATAGTTATCAAAACTTCTAATTGTCGATAATGCACCATTGTAAAACCATATACCCTCATCATACTCATGAGTTTTTTGGTAATAGTCGACCATCATATCGTCATGGTTTCCCTTTAGAAAGATACGATTTCTCTGCTTGCTTAAAGTAATCAAAAGATCCAATACTTTTTTTGAATCCGGCCCTCTATCCACATAATCACCCAAAAAAATTACTGTGTCTGAATCATTGATATGTGTTTGTTTTAAAAGCGAAATTAAAGTATCGTACATACCATGGACATCTGAAATTGCCCAGATCAATTGAAACCCTCCAATTTGATCACGTCATTATCAAAAAATGGGCAGGAACCCTGCCCATTTTTTGGAATTTACTTCACCATATCTTTCAATTCTTTACCAGGAACAAATTTTGGAACCATCTTTTCTGGAATTTTTATGGCCTTTCCGGTTTGTGGATTGACCCCTTTTCTTGCTGCTCTTTTCTGAACTTTGAAAGTCCCAAAACCAACTAGTTTAACCTCTTCTCCCTTACTTAAAGCCTCAGACACTACATCAACAAAAGCATCAACGAAACTTTCGGCGTCTTTCTTTGTTACGTTAGCTTTCTTTGCGAAAGCATCAACTAAATCTTTCTTATTCACAAACATTCCCCCTTTCACAGATAAAGATTCTTAAATCCTCATTCTACGGAACTTCAACGCAATTATACCATAAAACAAAAAAAATATCTACTTTGAATCAATATTATAAAAAAATCATTCGTTATTTTCTAATATTGTAGCACTTTTTAAGAAAAGAAGCAACTTTTTTATAGCTTTTGCCCTATGACTTATCTTATTTTTTACATCTTTGCTTAATTCTCCAAAAGTATAATCGTATCCATCAGGAATAAAAATTGGATCGTAACCGAAACCATTCTTTCCTCTTATCTCAAATGCTATTTTACCATAAACTTCTTCTTGACAAGTTACTAAAAAATTTTTCTGAGGATCAAAATACGTCGCCGCACAGGCAAAATAAGCGGTTCTATCTTTTTCATTTTCCAGCATCGATAACAATTCCTTCATCTTCTGCTCATAAGAATAGTTTTCCATGAACCTGGCAGAGTTTACACCAGGGAATCCTTCAAGAGAGATTATGGACAACCCTGAATCATCTGAAAAAACTGGTTTTTTTATTAATTTTGAATAAGCCCAAGCTTTAATAACAGAATTTTCTACATAAGTTTCACCATATTCTTCTACTTCAAAATTATCCTCTTTTATCTCATCAAATATATATTTAACAGTAATGCTTCCATTTATATCAATATTTTGAAGAATTTCATTGATTTCTCTTACCTTGTTTCTATTTGATGTAGCCAAATACACCTCACTCAAAATCTTCAGCCACCCTTTTTAGTTCAATTATCTCTTGTGAAGGATTTTCAGAATAAAACACACTGGCACCAATAATAAAAGTGTTAACACCACTTTGGTGAAGTAATCCAATGTTCTGCTTATTCACTCCCCCATCAACCATTATTTCAACATTCAAACCCTTTTCATCTGAAATTTTTCTTAATTTTCTTACTTTCTCGTAAGTACTTTCTATAAAATGTTGACCGGTAAATCCTGGATTAACGGACATAATCAATACTTTATCGACATAGGGAAGAATTTCTTCTAAAAGTGACACAGGCGTATGCGGATTTAAAGTTACACCTGCTTCACACCCCAACTCTTTGATCTTTAAGATGGTCCTATGCAGATGTACCACCGCTTCATAATGCACCGTTATGCTACTCACAAACTTAGAAAATTCTTCTAAATATTTATCTGGTTCAACGATCATCAAATGAGCATCCAAATATATATCTTTAAATTTTTTTCTAATCGATTCCACGATTGGAAAACCAAAAGTAATGTTTGGAACAAACACTCCATCCATAATATCGAGATGTATTCCATCAGCTTCTTCAGAAACTTTCTCTATCTCTTGAGATAAATTCAAAAAATCAGCGGCTAAAATGGAGGGATAGATTTTTATCAAACTTAAACACCTCTATTGCAATTTTAGTGAACTGTCTTCTATTTCTTTGTATATTTGACAATAATTGGTATACCTACTAAATGAAATTTGTTCCTTTTCTACAGCCTCTTTAATTGCACATCCAGGTTCAACCGTATGGGAACAGTTTGAAAACTGGCAAAAACCGTCAAATCCCAAAAATTCTTTGAAATAGTGCCTAAGTTCATCTTTTTTTATTCCTCTTAGCTCTAAACTCGAAAAACCCGGTGTATCGACTATATATCCTCCAAAATCAAAATAAAGCAGTTCAGCATACGTTGTAGTGTGTTTACCTCTACCTAATTTTCTGGAAATTTCTCCTTCTCGAAGTTTCAATTTTGGGTCTAAAACATTCAATAAACTAGACTTCCCAACTCCAGAAGGGCCTGCGAAAGTTGATACTTTGTTTTTTAAACAGGACTTTAATCTATCTAAATTATTTTTCGTTATTTTCGATGTGGGAATTACAGGATAAATTTTACCATATATTTCTATAAATCTTTCCATATCTTTTTTTTCTTCGTCACTAACAAGCAAATCCGTTTTGTTTAACACTATAACTATATCCAGTTTCTCTTTTTCAGCGAGGGCTATAATTTTATCGACTACTATCAAATCTACTTGAGGTTCTTTAATTGAGGTAACCAAAACAAGTTGATCCAAGTTAGCTACTCTGGGCCTGTATAATTCATTTTTTCTCTTTAAAATGTTTTCAATTCTTCCATAACTATAACTTTGGTCCTTAGAATATTCTACATAATCACCAACAATGGGCCGAATCTTCTGTAATTTAAATCTACCAGGGAGGAAGCAGTTAACTTTTTGATTAGTTTCCAAATCTTGAACGGTTACCATATCCGAATGAAATCTAACAACTATACCCCTTCTCCAACTCATTGATTACTCCCTTCATATTCACCAACATAGAGAATCACCTTTTCACCACTATAATTATTTCCTGGTGTTGGAGACATGTTCAGTACCACATCGTTTTCTTCAGGTGTATAAGTTAATTGATTTCTAATTTCATAAGCTATATTGTACTCACTTAGAAACTGTTGTGCTACTCCAGACGGTATTCCTATCAGATCAGGAATCTTCAGAGTATTCATCTCTCTAAGTTGGACTATTACATGATGCCCTTCTTTTACCTTTGTACCAGGTTCCGGATCAGTATACAAAACTTTTTCCCCGTTACCTACTATGTTTGGAATTAGGTTTAACTCCTCTAAAGAAGAAACAGCTACTTTTTTATCTTCTCCAATCAAATATGGAATCTCAACCGTATTTGAACTGTTGGCAAAAACTGTCATCATAAAAAAGGCAAATATTCCAGAGGCTACTATTCCTAAAATAAAAAATATCAAATTTTTGATTAATTTTCTTATTTTAATCATTATTTTCACCTATTAACTTCTTTTAACTCTCTGGTTCTTAATTGACCACATGCGGCTGATATATCACTACCTTTCTCGGCTCGCACAACAGCATCAATTCCATTCTTTACGAGAGTATCTAAAAAAGCTTGAATAAATCTTTTTGAGGGTTTTTCAAACCCTGCTGGATTTGCATTGGCAGGAATTAAATTAACCATCACTTTCATGTCACCAAACAGTTCGACTAATTTCAAGGCGTCATCTTTTGAATCATTAAATCCTTTTATCAATATATACTCAAAAGTTACCCTCTTTTTTGTTTTTTTCTGATAAATTCGGCATGACTGAATAACCTGCTCTACTGGATATTTATGATTTATGGGCATTATTTGATCTCTTTGAAGATTTGTTGGTGCATGAAGTGACACAGAAAGTCGAAACTCTTTGCTCAAATCGCCCAATTCTTCAATTTTGTGAGGTATTCCAGCAGTTGAAATGGTTATATGCCTTGCCCCTAATTTTTTCATCTTTGGATGGTTTAAGATCTCTACGCTTTGAACAACGTTGTTAAAATTTAGTAATGGTTCACCCATTCCCATGTATACAACGTTTTTTACATCAATATCTTTATCTTTTTCCATAGCTAACAATTGACCAATTATTTCACCTGTCGATAAATTCCTAACGTAACCGCTTTGCCCTGTAGAACAGAATGAACATTTCAGTGGGCAACCAACTTGTGTTGATATACAAGCTATCGTTCGTGAAGGATAGTAAATAATTACCGCTTCAACAGTGTTTCTATCCTCTAACTCCAAAAGATATTTGGTCGTTCCATCTATCTTTGATACCTGTTTTTTAATAATATGAGGAATAGATATTTTAAAGTTATCACTGAGTTTTTGTCTATCGTCTTTAGATAAATTAGTCATTGATGCAAAATCAAAAACTCTTTTCTTATAAATCCAATCACAAATTTGATCGGTTCTAAACTTTTCAAGTCCTAATTCATTGAGCAAATAACTTTGTAAATCTGAATATTCAAAATCTAAAATGTTTTTTGTTTGCATATAACTTCCTCTCCATTAAAATATACTCATTAGAAACTTTATTTTAGCGCCCCTTCGTCCTGCAGCCCGCCCACGCAGCCCACCCATAAGGAAGAGAGAGATTAACCCGCAACCCACAAAAATCAATAACTAAGATGAAAAGAAATAATTTGGAGCTTCACGTGTGATTTTTACATCATGTGGATGTCCTTCAGTTATACTTGCCGTAGTAATTTTTATAAATTTAGCCTTTTGCTGTAATTCCTTAACATCTTTTGCCCCAACATATCCCATTCCAGCTTTGACTCCTCCAACTAATTGTATTATAACATCTTTTACCTCACCTTTGTATGCTACCATAGCTTCAACACCTTCTGGCACAAGCTTCTCATTTGGTGTGTCTTCTTGGAAATATCTATCTTTACTCCCTTTTTCCATAGCTGCTATTGAACCCATACCTCTGTATGTTTTAAACTTCCTTCCCTGATAAATTATCGTTTCGCCAGGTGCTTCTTCAGTACCAGCAAAAATACTCCCCATCATCACAGTAGAAGCCCCTGCTGCTAAAGCCTTAACAATATCACCAGAATATCTTATTCCACCGTCAGCTATAACAGGAATACCGTATTTATTCGCTTCTTCTGAAACCTTCATAATTGCACTTAATTGGGGTACCCCGACCCCAGAAATAACTCTCGTCGTACATATAGAACCTGGTCCAATCCCGACCTTTACTGCATCGGCTCCACTTTCTATTAACATTTTGGCAGCTTCAGCAGTAGCTATATTCCCAGCGATTACAGGGAGATCTGGAAATCTCTCTTTTATCATTTTTAAAATTTCGATAATATTTTTCGTATGTCCATGTGCGGAATCTAAAACGACAAAATCAACCCCTGCATTAACTAATTCTTGCGTTCTTTGTAAACCATCCGAAACGCCAACAGCAGCTCCAACAACTAAACGCCCTTTATCATCTCTTGTAGCGTTCGGGTTTTCAATCACGGAAGTAATATCCTTTATTGTTATCAAACCCTTTATATGTCTTTTATCATCTACAATAGGCAATTTCTCTATCTTATTCTGATGAAGTATCTCTTTCGCTTCTTCCAAAGATATATGCGAACCAGCGACAACCAAATTTTTGTAGGGAGTCATCAATTCTTTGGCCTTTTTTTCCATATTTTGTTCAAATCTAATATCTCTATTGGTCAATATACCTAAAAGAACTTTATCATCATCCACAACCGGCAATCCGCCAATTCTGTACTCTCTCATGATCTTTTCAGCTTCTTTAATGGTTGTATCGGGAGTAATTGTAATGGGATCGTATATAATCCCGTTCTCTGTCTTTTTTACTTTTGAAACTTCATAGGCTTGCTGTTCAATCGACATATTCTTATGAATAACCCCAACGGCGCCTTCTCTCGCCATAGCTTTTGCCATTTGGGATTCACTCACAGTATCCATTGCTGCAGAAAGAAAGGGGATTTTTAAATGGATATCTTTTACTAAACGAGATGTTGTATCAACCCTACTCGGCACAATTTCGCTATACTGCGGTAGTAACAACACATCATCAAAAGTGAGATACTCTTCCATTTCTCTGCCTCCTTACCCTGGTGGATATTATCTTTAAAAAATTGTGTTAGTGCCCCTTCGCTGGGGCCTTGCCCTGTAACCCATTTAAAATTATTTAGTTTTTAAAATATTTATTCTATATAGGTTTGCGCCCTTTCACCCCGCAGCCCACCCATGATGAAAGATTTAATATATAAAAAAAAAGGGAATATTTCCCTCATATTGGTGGAGTCGATGGGACTTGAACCCACGACCTCTACCGTGCCATGGTAGCGCGCTCCCAGCTGCGCCACGACCCCATAAATATAAAAACTTCATTTGAGCATACAAATTATAACATAAGTGTTCTCTTTTTTCAAGCATTTTTTTTAACATAAAATCACAATTTACAACTATTTATTATTATTGTAGTTGACAAAACCTTAGAATTCAACTCTACTTATTAGTATCCCTTCAGCATCGTATAGTGCCGCAATATCTCCATCGTTATTCCAAACATAAGCTCCTGTCCATTTTAAATTAGCTGGAGGTTCATCTATCGCGCCACGACCTGACAAAATATTCACACATTTTCCAGCTCTAAGTATATATCCATCTGGAAAATTAAACTTTTGGTTTCCAACTTCGCTAACCAAAGCCCATCCTGTTAAATCTACGTCTTCATCAGTATTGTTGCAGATAGTAACCTTTTCATCA
Organism: Petrotoga miotherma DSM 10691; assembly: GCF_002895605.1. Classification (GTDB taxonomy): domain Bacteria; phylum Thermotogota; class Thermotogae; order Petrotogales; family Petrotogaceae; genus Petrotoga; species Petrotoga miotherma. The sequence continues at coordinate 41,713 of NZ_AZRM01000010.1, read as the reverse complement.
GAAACATCTAAGTTCGTAATCAATATAGAAGTTTTTTGTGGTGCTGATTCTTGAGCATCTTCCATAAGATTAACAGTGTTAATTGGTTCAACGTTAAAATTTATTTTATTCCCATCACTAATAGCTATAATATGTCCCTGCAAATCTGTACGAAAAAGATCTACCTTATACATTTCTAATCTTTCTAATACTTCCTGTGCTGGGTGACCGTAATTATTATTTTTACCAACAGAGATCACCGCATATTTTGGACTAACTTCCTTTAAAAACTCTTGCGAAGTTGATGAATAAGATCCATGATGGCCAACCTTAAGAACATCTGCTTTTAAAAACATACCGTTATCTATCATATCTTTTTCAGAAATTCTATCGGCATCTCCAGTGAAAAGATAAGAAGAATTTCCAAAATCTAACTTCACGACAGCACTCCAAGAATTAAGGTCTGTTCCATAATTTTTCACAGGTCCAAGAAAATACACATTACTAAATGAAGGACAACCTATCACAGCCGCTAATGCAGAATTAATTAAAGTAATTCCAACCTTAGCTGATTTAATGTAGGTTCCTTCGTTTCTCACTTCTAAAACAAAATCATTGTAAGTTTTCGTGGTGTGAGAAACATCCGGGGCATAGACATTTTCAACTTCAAAGGCTTTTAAAACATCATCTAACCCACCTATATGGTCTGCATCTGGATGGGTGGCTATCAAATATTCTATATCATCAACACCTTGGGATTTGAGGTAAGTAACTACATCGTCACCATACCAATTATTTCCACCGTCAATTAGGATATCAACATTATTTGGTAATTTTATATAAATTGAATCTCCTTGACTAACATCAATAAAATGCACTTCAACATCCGAAGTTATAGGAAGAGATATGCCTGATCTTTCTAAAAATGGCAAATAATCTTTAATTTTCTCTATTAATTTTTGGGTATAGTTAACTTTCAAATACATTAATTCATCTGTTTGATAGCTAGTAACGTAGTTCCAAATAAAACTTGGAGAATTAAAGGATAAAGAAAAGGAAAATGGAAGAAGTAATATGCAAAATATCAGTAGAGCCTTCTTCATAAGCATCTCCTCACTACTTTGCTTATTATACTTTTACTGTTTTTAGACACTCAAAAGCTTTCTTTAGCGCCCCTTCGCCCCGCTCCCCACCCATAAGGATAAAGAGTTTTTATACTTCATTCCGGCTCCCCACCCATAAGGATAAAGGGTTTTTATACTTCACTCCAATTCCCCGCCCCTCTAAGGAAGGATCTGCAGTTTATAACCCGTAGGGGAAGAGCCATGTAGCCCACTTCATGATCTGTATTTTTATTATATCATCAAATTGTAAAACTACTCTTGGTAAAAACTTTAAAACCGAATATGCTATAATAATTATACATCCCAAAGGAGGCGATTTTTATGAAAAAGTACTTCAGTGTTTTCTTTGTTGTTTTGTTCTTATTTTCCACTATTTTCGCTTTCAAAGTAACCATGGTCACCGACGTAGGAGGATTGGGCGACAAATCTTTCAACGACGGAACATGGCAAGGCGTTTTAAGAGCGAAGGACGAATTAGGGGTAGAAATCGCAGTAATCCAATCATCTGAACAAACAGATTATTTACCAAATCTATCTAACGCTGCAAGAGATTCAGACGTGGTAATCGCCGTGGGATTTATGATGACGGATGTTTTATTCAACGTAGCTCCTCAATTTCCTGATGTTTATTTTGTGGGCATCGATATCGAACCATCTCCTGGACAGATAGTCCCTTCAAACGTTGTTTGTTATGTTTTCAACGAGCATGAATCAAGCTTCCCAGCAGGTTATTTGGCTGCAATGATGACCAAAACAGGAAAAGTAGGGTTTATAGGAGGAGTTCCAGTTCCTGCCGTCACCAAATTCGAAGCTGGCTACGCAGCAGGGGTTAAAGTATACAATGAATTACATAACGAAGATGTCCAAGTCATATCAGGTTATGCGAACACATTCAACGACCCTGCTTTAGGAAAGAGTTTAGCTCTAACACAGATGGAAAACGGTGCAGATATTGTTTTTCATGCAGCTGGACCAACGGGGAACGGCGTAATTGATGCTGCTAAAGAAAGAGGAAGTAATCTATACAATCTACCCAAAAATGCCCCCTTAGAGCAAATCATCGATAAATACTATGAATTAGATAAAAACTTTTTTGCAATAGGTGTGGATGTAGACCAAGATTACATGGCTCCGGGCTACGTATTGACAAGTGCTATGAAAAGAGTGGATACAGCTGCTTTTGAAGGCATTCAAAGCGCCATGTCTGTAAGAACCTTTGAATCTGGTGTCTTTAGATTAGGTATGAAAGAAGACGGTGTAAGTATAACGCCAATGAAATACACAAGAAGCATGGTACCCATTAGATATTTTGTCGAAATCGAATATCTAAAAAAATTGATAAAAGAAGGTAAACTGACAATACCATCAGATCCATCCCAAATAGGATCATTTGAAGTTCCTGAGATAACTTTTCCATATTAATAATTAAAATATCCCGCTTTTTGCGGGATATTTTCTATTTTAACTAAAAACTCTCACCAACCATTTTCACCTATTAAAGGCACAAACATACAACCATCAGAGTATTCAACCTTCATATTTCCATCCTCTAACTTGGTTATTTTATGTAAACGTTGAAAGGTTCTAGAACCAATCGGAATTACCATTCTTCCACCAACTTTTAGTTGAGAAAACAAAGGATCAGGAACTTTTGGCGCTGCTGCTGAAACTATAATTCCGTTAAATTCAACCTTTTCTTTTTTCCAACCTTTTGTTCCATCCCCAACCTCTAAAACAATATTTTTATAACCTAATTCCTCAAATTTACTTTTTGCTCTTTGGGCTAACGTTTCATTTCGTTCTATCGTATAAACAAAACGTGCTATCTCTGCCAGTAAAGCCGTTTGATAACCAGACCCAGTACCTATTTCTAAAACTACGTCTTTTTCTTTTAATTCTAATAGTTGAAGCATTAAGCCTATTATATAAGGTTGAGAAATAGTTTGCCCTTCACCAATAGGCAAAGGGCAATCATCATATGCATACTTCTCAAGATTTTTTGGAACAAACAAATGTCTTTTAACCTTCAAAAAAGCATTTAGAACTTTTTCATCGATTATACCTCTTCTTTTAAGCTGATACTCAACCATCATTCTATTTTCTTCCTCAAAATCCATCAAAATTTTCCTACCTTCAATGAAATATATTCATCTATTGCCTTAGCAGACCTTTTACCTGCCCCCATTGCCTCGATAACGGTTGCTGCTCCTGTAACTATGTCGCCTCCTGCCCAGACTCCTTCAACAGAAGTAGCACCGGTAACGGGATCTGCCTCTATATAACCCCATTTATTCAGTTTCAATTCAGGAAATGCGTTGAGTAATACCTTGTTTGACTCTTGACCTATAGCAACGATAAAAAGATCTGCAGGTATTTCAACATTACTATTTTCAATGGGGATAGGCCTTCTTCTACCAGAAGAATCAGGGTCTCCCAGTTTCATCTTTTGACAGATTACATTTGTCAATTCTCCCTTTTCGTTTCCTTTACACTCTATTGGATTAGTCAGCCACATAAAATTAATTCCCTCTTCAACGGCGTTTTCATATTCTTCTTTCCTTGCAGGCATCTCTTGTTCCGTTCTTCTATACACCACTGTGACGGTTTCAGCACCAAGCCTTAACGCCGATCTTGAAGCATCCATCGCGACGTTCCCTCCTCCAACAACTACCACATGTTTGCCTATCTTAACGGGAGTATCAACCAGAGGGAACTCATAGGCTTTCATCAAATTAACCCTTGTTAAGAATTCGCTTGAGGAGTAAACACCATTCAAATTTTCTCCTGGGATATTCAAGAATCTGGGGGTTCCTGCACCTGTTCCTATAAATATAGCGTCGAACTCTTCTCTCATTTCATCTATTGTAACTGTCTTTCCTACAACAACATCGGGCTCAATTTCCACCCCTAGTGATTTAACATATTTAACTTCTTCAAAAACTATCTCCTTTGGAAGCCTAAACTCAGGGATACCATAAGTCAGAACTCCTCCTGGTTTGTGTAAGGCTTCAAAAATTTTTACGTAATATCCCATCTTTGCCAAATCTGCTGCCACCGTTAGTCCCGAAGGTCCTGCACCTACAACAGCAACCTTCCCTTTGATATTGTTTTTAGACACTTGGATATTATTCTTTTCACTTTTTCTTTGAACTCTTTCCCAATCCGCCACAAACCTTTCTAATCTACCTATGGCAACTGGTTCAAAAGCACCTGATTTACCCAAGGTACATGCACCTTCACACTGATTCTCTTGCGGGCAAACCCTTCCACAAATGGCGGGTAAATTGTTGTAACTCTTCAGTATCTCTGCAGATTTAGCAAGGTTACCATCTCTCAACTCTCTTATAAACCCTCTTATATCTACCCCAACAGGACATCCGTTTATACAATTATATGCGCTATCTGGACATTGTAGGCATCTATCGGCTTCCATCATAGCCTCTTCCAAACAATAACCATATGCAACCTCTTGAAAGTTGTGCTTTCTCTCTTCAGGAGGTTGTTTTTTCACAGGAACTTTTTTCCTCAAAATCTTTTTTGGACGTTTTTTCTTTTTTTCTTCTAAAGACTCCTTTTCCTCGACTTTGTACTGCCCCAGCCTCTTTAACAATTCATCCCAGCCAACGAGCTCACCTTCAAATTCAGGGCCATCCACACAGGCAAATTTAACGCTATCTCCAACAGTTACTCTGCAACCACCACACATTCCTGTTCCATCTACCATAATTGGATTCAAAGATACTATTATGGGAAAACCAAGTTCTTGAGCGGTCTTTGTGGCAAATTTCATCATTATAACAGGTCCAATAGCCCAAGCCTTATCTATTTTTTCACCATCTGACACTACTTTTTTCATACCATCGGTAACCAAACCCTTGATACCTTTTGATCCATCATCTGTTGTTACTATTAACTTATCAGAAAACTGTGAAAACTCATCTTCTAAAATTAAAAGATCAGCGGTTCTTGCTCCCATAATCGATATTACCCTGTTGCCTTTTTCTTTCAACGCTTTTAAAATAGGTAAAATTGGGGCAACACCTATACCTCCACCAATCAATAATACCGTCCCATAATATTCGATTTCTGAAGGATTGCCCAAAGGTCCAACGACATGGGCAAAGGAATCTCTATTTTCAAAAGTTGCCATTTTCTTCGTACTTTTACCAACCACTTGAAATATGAGCCTTATCTTATCTTCAGCTTTATCGACTATAGTTAGAGGAATCCTTTCTCCATCTTCCTCTGCTATAACTATAACGAACTGACCGGGTTGTGCATGTGCTGCTATCTTTGGTGCTTCAACCCAAACACTGTATACATCTTGAGCTAACTTCTTTTTCTCGGATATTTCGAACAACACTTCCACCCCTTTTTAATTTTTTTCTATGTTTCTATTAAGATATTCTTGCAATCGTTCGTATGACATCGGTTAAATACTCTCCAACATTTGTAGTTTTTTTGGTAACTTCAGACCATTTATTTTACACGCCGCTTCCCAAAGCCAATTTTCTAAAGTTTTAGTATCAAGGTTATTTTGAGCCATTTGTTATCCTCCTATGTTCCTCACAAATAATTTAATCAAAATTTATCAAAATGAATAACCTTTTCAAGAGGCCTTTTTGGAACGTGGAAATTGCTGTTCTCGTCTATATAATATTCAACTGTCTCATCGTTATCCTCTGCAAAAGATTCATGCCCTTTATAACCTAAGGGAATTACTGTATCAATCTCATAGTCATCAGGAACTTTTAGGATTTCTCTTACATTTTCCCTGTTGATAGTAACGATAGGACATCCCCCTATACCTTTTGACCAAGCAGCTAACAAGATATTTTCAAACGCGGCTCCTATATCGTGACCAATCCATTTCGTGGCTCTATGTTTGTTAACTAAAATAAAAATATAAGCAGTTGGCTTTTCCCCTTCTTTAGGAGTCCCTTTTGGGGATATGTAGCTAGCCCAACCTAAATTTTCAAAGACTTTATCGCAAATTTCTTTATCTTTTACAACTATAAACTCTAATGGTTGTTTATTTGAAGCGCAAGGGGCTAACCTTGCACAATCTACTAACTCTTTCAATATTTCATCATCGATGGGATCTTGCTTGAACTTTCTGATGCTTCTTCTTTGTTTGATTATTTCTATTACATCCATGTTGTTGTTTTCCCTCCATTAATTATTTTTGTTAATGTTTTTTTAGAAGTTCTAAACCTTACTTTAGCGCCCCTTCGCCCCGCTTCCCACCCATAAGGAAAGGGTATTTTAATCCCTTTACTCTGCTCCCCAACCGTGAGGAAGAGTTAAGGTATTGCTCCTTCGCCTCGCAGCCCGCCCATAAGGAAAAAGAAATTTTAATCCCTTTAGCTTGGTCCCCACCCACAGTTGGCCGACATCTCTTATTGAATTTCTATTCCCAATTCTTTAAGGGGTATTTTGAACTCTCTTATACCTGATGAATATGGAGCAATTTCATAGAGCTGGTAGATTATTACCAGATCTTCATTTGTAATATAATAATCTCTATCATACCCTATCGTGTCTAGAGTTTCATCAACATTAAAATAAATTTTAGGGTCTGAATTTATTTCTTCGATTATGGTTTCTTTGATTATTTTAAAAGATTCGCCTGTGTCTTCACTATATAAATCTAAGAAATCGTAGAGATTTAGGAATTTACTGAGAGTTAGATCGTAATTGTACGTTTCTCTTGTAGTCATTGGATGAGCTTGTAGATAAACAAAAGAAAAATAGTCCGCATAAAAACTGACAAAACTATCTGAAACAAATCCAACTTCTGATTCTATTATTACTTCAACGTAAGGTCCTTTAGAATCTTCTGTACTATTTCTAAAGTTATAAGACTCATCGAGATATTCACTTAAGAAGTCTTCAACATCTTTTGCTAAGTAACTATTTAAAAGAAAGGCACTTGGTGCATCCTTTGTACCGTAAAAAAAGGGAATACTTACCCTTCCACTTAAGTTTTCCGTTAATTCTGACGTTAGGGTTATGTATTCGATTGAATAGAGGGTTATAGAAAACAGTATAAGCAACAAAAATATACTTAAAAACTTTTTCATAGTCGCTCTCCCCCTTAAAGTAAGTTTTTGATTGATTCAAGATACTCTTTGATTATATTTTTTGATCTTTCAAACTTTTCAGTTTCTTCATCATTCATAGTTATATCGATAGTTCGTTCCACCCCGTCTTTGTTTATAACCGCCGGATATCCTATGTACATATCATCCAACAACACGGAAGGGGTATATACCCTACCTTCATTCTTAATTATCGATTCTACCAGTGCAGTTGTTGCTGAAGCTATTCCATAATTAGTTGCACCTTTTTTGCTTATTATAGTGTAAGCAGAATTTTTTACATCTTCAAAAATTTTACTCAGATCTTTATTACAACTATCTTTGTATGGGCAATTGCGGCAAAAACCTTTAATCGGGACACCTCCAATCATTGCCGAACTCCACGCCGCTAACTCTGAGTCACCATGTTCCCCTATTATGTAGGCGTGAACACTCATTGGAGAAACTCCACAATTTTTACCTATTAAAGCTCTCAGTCTTGCAGTGTCCAATATAGTTCCAGTTCCAATTACTCTATTAGATTCAAAACCAGTTACTTTCCATACCACATAGCTCATAACATCAACAGGGTTAGTAATATTTATTATCAACGCATTTGGAGCATATTTTTTTATGTTTTCTGAAATGCCTTTTATTATTTTAGCATTTTTTATGGTCAAATCTAACCTTGTTTCACCAGGCTTTTGAGCAGCTCCTGCTGTAATTATTACTATATCGCTTCCTTCTATATCGCTATACTCCCCAGCCCTTATGATCATTCTTTTGTGAAAGGTAGTAGCATGTAATAAATCCAATGCTTCACCTTCAGCCATTTCTTTGTTGAGGTCGTAAAGAACAATCTCGTCAGCAACTGCTGCGTTTATTAAAGCAAAAGCGGTACTTGAACCCACTCTTCCCGTTCCTATTATACTTATTTTCAAAATTATATCCCTCCAATTTTTTAAGTTTGCATGCTATGAAAAACATAACTCAAGGTTATAGTATACTTTTATTTTCTACTTAAAAAATTCAAAATATTTCAATATTCCATTCAATGCCTTTTTAGTATCTTCTTCAAAAGAACTTCGCCAATCATTACGCTCTGGAAAAAACATCTCTCTAAATAATTTATCGACTTTCGATCTTACTCGCACACTTTTTGCACCATACCACCATGCTTGATTCTCTAAAACCAAACTTTTTATACTTTTCAATTGGCCCATTAATCCTTCGCCATATGTACCAAATTCCAAGCACGTAGAATAGAAATTTGAAGTACTTTGATATTTTTTGTGTATATAATCTATCATATCTCCATTTATACTGTAAAAAGTTTCTTTTTTCGCTTGTGTAATAGGAGAGTAATCAAACTGCTTTTCTCTGGTATTGCAATCTTCTTTATCAAAGGCAGAATTAACAATCAACAATTTATCTTTTGGACCTGCTCCTGTATGGATATCTAAGTGAAGGATAAAGTCGTAGGTGTTAAAAACTTTTTCGTATATTTCTTTTATGTACTTAGTTGATTTTTCTTCTTTCTTTCCGCCATAATAAACAGATTTATTATCAACATATTGTCCTTTGGTTAGAGCCTCTTTTATCCCTTTCGAACCTAATTTTAATAAATAAGGTAACAATTCAAAAAATCCAACTATTAAACTGGAGTCTAAAACACCAACCGGCCTTTTTTTGGTGAAATACCTTTTCATTTTTTTATATGACTCGTTGCTTAAATCCTCGTTTTGATAAAGAAAATTTCTATTTAAATCAACGTTGTTTTCATTTACTCTTCTTTTATGCCTCATTCCCCAAGGGTTCAAGGAATGAATGAGAAACAACGAAATTTCTTGATTTTTTATTCGGTGTAAAAACTCTTTAACGAATATCTGCATGAACACATTACCTGCGTATCCTTCTATTCCATGCTCGCCTGTTGTAATAAGAAACAACTTTCTGTTACCTTCGTTCTGACATAAAAAACTATCAATATAACTGTCCTCTTCAATTGAATAGGAATCATTAGAAACTGTAGAATAATATTTATTTAACTCATTTTCAAAGGTGTAAAAGTTCTTTCTACACTTATCAAAATCATACGAATAATCATACATCTCTCTATCTCCTATTATATAGGACCGTATCCTATTTTTACTGCAATATACAAATATAACAAAGAAAGAAGAAACATAACCAGCTGAATCTTCCAAATGAATTTAAACCATTTAAAATAACTAACTCCAGCTATTCCCAACGAGATTAACAACACTGCATTAGTAGGATACAACAAATTACTAAATCCATCTCCAAAAACGAAAGCTTGTACAGCGGTTTGTCTCGTGATTCCAACCAAGTCTGCCAAAGGAACTATAATTGGCATAGTCAAAAATGCTTTTGCGGAAGCTGAACCTATGAATAGATTCATAACAAAAAAAAGCAAATAAATCAAAAAAGTTGCAGCGACAGTTCCTGATTCAGATATAACAATAGATGCATTGTACAATATCGTGTCTAAGATTTTTCCATTGGTAATTATTAGTTTTACCGACATAGCCATGAGAATCAATATGACTCCAGGCAACAGATTGCTCATGCCAATTAAAAAATCTTTGAACACTTTAGAAATACTTTTTTCTACAACTAAACCCGATAAAAAACCTCCTACCATGAATAGCACACCAACAACGGGTAACATAAGGCCACTCATAAATCCGGTAAAACCAGAAATTAAAATCAGTATAAACAATATGGAAATTATTGTTATTAAAATTTTAGAAGCTTTTGAAGTGTTTACATCATAATCGATGGTTTCTATTTGCTGATCAACAACCTCTTTTTGGTGTTTTTTAGCATAATTCCTCAAAAAAACAAATAAAAGTAGGTAAGTTGTGATAAAAATAATTATTCTGAGGCCTATTCCCGAAAAAAGTGGAATTTCAGCTATTCTTTGTGCCACCCCTAAACTAAACGGATTCGCTATTGCTGCAGAAAAACCAAATCCTGCTGCGAGTAAACTCATCCCCAAACCTGTTAGGTCATCCCAACCCAACGATATTGAAAACATTATTACAATCGGTATTAAAGGGACAATCTCTTCAAAAATCCCCATCAAAGCACCTAAAAGCATAAAAACTAGAATCATCAAACCTAATAAAACATTTTTTTGTTTGCTGTACCTTTTAACAATCTTATTGATAATGTATTCAATGACATGGTTTTTATTCAAAATATAGATTGAACCAGAAACTACCAATATAAACACAATAATAGTGATTATAAGGGGTGCATCAGAGCTCCATAATACTTCGATAGGAGCGGTAAACCATCGCCAAAAGGGATAATTTGGTTTTTCTATTGTCTGGTAAGAATCTTCTACGATGACTGTTCTTCCGTCTATAAACTCTCTTTCATACTCCCCCGCAGGCAATAAAATTGTTAATACCCCTGAGATCATCATAATAGAAAAAATAACTAATGCTGAGGTTATAAACATGTTTCTGCTTATTTTTACAGACTTTTCCATACCTCATCCCCCTCGTATAAGACGTTTTGATTTTTTACTGTCTATAGTATTCTTAAATTTCAATAACCTTTCCTGCGCCACCTTCTATATACGCTTCAGGAAAAAGCCTTTTAATATCTTCTTTTTGTTGGGTACAATGTGTTGCACAAATTAGTTTTAAACCTTTCAAAGATTCTGCAGGTGTTCCGTGTAACCCTCCAATTATTCCATAGACATCTCCAAATGTTGAAGCGGTTTTTAATATATTTTCCATCTTTGGATGAGAACATCCAACTATGATTACTATTCCTTTTTCAGTTTTTACACAAAGAGATTGTTCTATCCCTTCTAATTCTCCAGTGGAATAAATGCCTTCATGTATTTCAGTAGGACCTTTTATGGTAACAACTTCTTTCGCATTTTTCACTCCCTTAAAAGATGGTGGAACGTAAACCGTTACATTAGGGTTTTCCGAAAGAAAACCCGACAAGCCTCCCACATGATCGTAGTGATTGTGAGATATAAAAACCTCATCTATTGTAGATGGATCAACTCCCAACTTTTTCATGTTGTTTAACAGAATCTCTCCACTTCCACCAGTATCGAAAAGTATCTTAGGTGCTTTTTCTACTTCAATCAAAGCAGAGAATCCCCAATTAGCTTGGAGATCTTTGTCATATGCTGTATTATCGTATAAAATAGTAACTTTCAATTGTTTACTTTCTGCCATTGTTGTTCCTCCTTTTTTATAATTACTTTCTTAAAAAGCTCTAAAACATTATAATATAGCGCCCCTTTGCCCCGCTCCCCACCCATAAGGAAGAAGAACTTCTCCGATCACTGCTTCTCACGCGTTATAGGAAAACCCTACTAAATTATATGATAGCACACATTCTAAAAAATAAGAAAAACCCTCTTACAATTTCCATAGAGGGTTTATTAAAGTATCACAGAAATTCAATACAATTTTTAGATCCACCAACAGAATGTTATTCCATTGCTTCTATGTACTGATTTATCTTTCTTTGTTCTTTCACAATAGATCTTACAATTACAAACAATAGCACCGCTACTGTTCCAAGTATTATTAGAGAAGTAAGCTGCATGCTGATATTTTTGAAGATCCACAAAGGACCTTGGGCAAGCATTAGGTCATAAAAAAATAGCAAGCCAAAAATAGCCGCAGCGTACCCCATTGTTATCAATTCTATAACCAATACTTCTTTCCCTTTGAAAACCTTGTTCATTTGGGATATATCTCTTTTGGGATCACTGAGAAAGATTCTTGTTCCTAACAGTGATGAATAGTACAATAATATGACAGTAGGAATTATTAATACTAAATCAAAGAAATTAAATTTTAAAAGAATTGAGAAAACTATTGTAAGAGCTATAAACTCAATAGTATAAAGCCCTGTAGAAATCATTATTTTTGAGTTCACCATAGTTTTTGTTTTGAAAGGAAATAACTTTGGAACGGGCCAGATTTTTATTTCTTCAGTCAACATATATGCAGAAATCATAGCTGAATAGTCTGCGGCTATCAACACAAAAAACATCGCTATGTAAGATAAATCTTGCATACCTGTGAAAAAGAATATGAATGGCAATACTACCGGATAAATCATCATAAAGATCAATTGGGAATTCCTGAAAAGAAGTTTTCTATCTTTCTCAAAAAGAGGAAGACGTTTGGTTTTAAACTTTTCAATTTTTTTAACCTTTGATTTTTTTCTCGATGTTGAAAAATCAAGTCTGTTCGCATATCTGTATATCAAGTAAAAGAACAATATTGAAACAGCGTAGATAAAAACAAGAGAAAAGATGTCGCCGTTAATAGCATTGATGAATTGAGCATGTGGCCAAAGAGGGTTCATAAAAATATTAAGGGAGTTCCCCATGCTTTCCACAAGGTTTTCTGGATCGTTGGTCATTATCCTGGGGAGAAATTGCGGTATTAAGACCATAAAGATAATGCCTATGAAATAAGTTAATTGTGCAATTCTTTTTGCGGATGTTTTACCAACAAAGAAAGACATAATTAATCCTATTACAATCGATATAGATATCAAAAAAAGAAAAAACCCTATAATACCCAAGATAGATAGAATTACATTTGAACCTTTCAAAATCATATAAGAAACAACGATTGATAAAAAAGCGCCACTTCCTACTCCAGACATGATTAAACTATCTATCGTAGAAGAGAAAAAAAGTGTTGATCTTTTAATAGGCATGGTCAAAAGGATGTCCATCATATCGTTATCAAAAAGCGTAGTTACAATTAATGGGGAAAATTGTAAAACAAAAATCGCGCTTACAATTAAAAAAGAAGGTGCAAACATTAGTTCTAGCAAAGTATAATTAGAATCCAAACCTATTTGATTCAACGGAATGTTTAAATTAAAGGAACCTGCGGCTGCGAGCATCGTTGGAATGATAACAGCTAAAAAAATTATTGGGACTATTAGATAACTCATTATACTGGAGATCATACCTGATCTTCTTTCTATTCCTTTTTTATTTTTTGTCGGTCGAGATTTGTTTTTATAGGAGTATTTTAACAACAATTTCAATTCATTCATAATTGTCTCAGAACCTCCCCACTAGAGTTCATCGATTATTTCTTTTACTTCACTACCCCCTGTTAATTCCAAGAAAATATCTTCTAAGCTCTTATTTCCGAGTTTAGAGAGAGACCTCAACTCTTCCAAATTACCTTCAGCAAGGATCCTACCGTGATCGATGATTCCTATTCTGTCACACATCTTTTCTGCTATTTCAAGTATATGCGTCGTAAAGAATATCGAAGAGCCTTCGTTTTTGTATTTTTGTAAAAGTTCTTTAAGTATCCTTGCTGCCCGGGCATCTAAACCTACGGTTGGCTCGTCTAAAAAAATCACCTTTGGTTTTCTCATCAAAACTGAGGCAACCATTAATTTTTGTTTCATACCATGAGAATAATCACCTATATAATCGTTGAGGTAATCTATCCCAAAGGCATCACATATTTCGTTAAATCGGGAATGAATTTCATCTGAATTTAATTTGTATACGTTCATTACAAACTCTATGTATTCACTGCCTTTGAGATTCTCATACATTTTTGGTTCATCAGGCACAACCCCAATTTCTCTTTTTATCTCCATTTCGTAATTATTGTAATCTTTATCCATTATGAAAATTTGACCAGAGGTTGGTTTTAGTGTTCCTGTGAGCATCCTTATCGTTGTAGTTTTCCCTGCACCGTTGGGACCAAGAAAACCATAAATTTCTCCTGTTTTTACGTTTAAGTTGATTCCATCAACAGCAGTGAAATCTTTAAATTTTTTTGTTAAATTTATCGCTTTTATCAAAGTTAATCCCCCCTCTACTTCGTTCTTATTTTAATAAGTATAAAACCCTTCTTTTTTGGTTCCAGAGGGTTTTCTCATTGTGTTAGCTTTGAAAGAAAGGAAATCTCAGGCCTTCAATTTCTTTTTCGTTTTTTTCAAACTTACCAGAATACTCTTCCATTTCTTTTAAATCCCAATCGAACACCGTTAAATAACAGCTACCTTCCTTTTCTTCGCTGAATATTGCCGGAAAATCATATAGATCTCCAGAATCTTCTTTCTCGCTCTCTTCTTCGGCTAGTGACACCTCAGTAATCACTGAATACGCTTTTAAATCAACGATCTCTGCCAACTCACCTAAGAAGTACATGAAATTGTCAAATTCTTCTTCACTATCGACATCTAATGGTAAGTTAACGGGGACGACTTCTTCTTGAACTTTGAATTGTGACAGGTGCTCGTTGATATCCTGAGCCAATTCTTCATCAAGTTCTTTTATCTTCTCCAAAAATTCTTTCTTAGATTCTTCGCTAAAATTTACCCACAAAATAACTTCAGGGTGAAGATGGTCCTCATGTACTAAATTAGAATCATTCATATACTTGATTGCCACTGTGTGAAAATTTGGATAATTAGAAATAAAAATCTCCTCCTTTTTTATTGAACCAAATTAGAAACTTTAAATCAATTTTCGCATCCTTCGCTTGATTAATACTCTAAAGTTGTCTGGATTGAAGTAAAAATATTATTGTTAATATTATTATACCATTATTTTTTTATTATGCATATTAATAAAATAAAACAGGAAATTATATTTTGAATACCAAAAATAATTGACCTTCGAAGAAACTTGGCTTATTTATTTTTTACTGTTATTTAAAATTCTATTCCCTTTCTTGCTTGAACACCTTGGTTGTAATAATGTTTAATCTCTTTCATCTCGGTAACCAAATCCGCAATTTCTATAATTTCTTCTGGGGCATATCTTCCAGTTATTACAACCTCTATCGATGGAGTTCTTTCTGTAATTGCTTTTACAACTCTACTCAGGGGAATCAATTTGTAGTATAAAGCAATATTTAACTCATCCAACACAACCAAATCGTATTCAAAGCCTTTTAAAACCTTCTCACAAACATCCATTCCCTTATTGGCTGCCTCTATGTCTTCTTCTGTAGGTTTTTTGTATATAAAACATTCTCTACCAAACTGTTGAATTTCAATGTTTTTAATAAATTCGCTCACTTTCAACTCACTATACTCCATGCCTTTTATAAACTGTGCAAAAAAGACTTTTTTACCTGAAAGTGCCGCTCTAACAGAAAGCCCTAAAGCTGCTGTTGTTTTGCCTTTGCCGTTGCCAGTATAAACATGAACGAAAGATTGTTCCATCTCAGCCACCTCATTCTCTGCTAAAAATTTATTTTCCCATAAGTAGTATCTGCAAAAAACAAAAAATATTTTTTCGAGTTTCGCTATATAGGAGTAAAAAATAGTTTTTTATTTTTATATTTTTTATATTTATATATATTTATATAAAACCTTATAGACTGTCCCAAAAATTGACCCACAACTGGGTCAAATTTTGACCCAAAACTGTCCCATTTTTTGACCCACCTGTCCCAAAAATTGACACAGTTAAATTATAAGCTAATTTAAAAGTAAAAATAAAATTTACTCAAACGTAAATATTTTTGCAGATACTATTATTGGAGGTAACAAAAATGAAGAATCTTTATACCCTTACATTCTTTTTAATTGCAAATTTGGATAGGTGGCTTATACCCCCTGCGAGTGAAATATTTCGAAAGATTTTGTCTTTTTCCCTTTCATCCCACCAAGAACCTGCTAAAATACTTACCCCTGTTCCAACAAACGCGTTGGGAAACATCGGGGTCGATGCCCCAATTAAAACTATCTCTCGGGCATTTTTGCATAAACTTAAAAGATACTCTAAGCTGTGGTTTATAACAGTAGTCCCACTTAAAAAAACAATTTCACATTTTGGAAGTATGTCCTTTTGTTTCTCCTCAGGGAGGACTTTACCAAAAACGCCACCTTTTTGCGAAACTCCACGATCAAAAATAAATACATTTTTGACCATTCCATTGAACATATTAGCAACTTGAGGAATATAGCCTATCGAGCAAACATTATCCTCTGGAGTAATTTCAACAGAAAAGGGGTGAATAGAAGTATCTACATCAACCAAAGGAAGGGAGCGTGAAGATGCTGTCAACACAGCAACGCCAATAGACCTTTGCAGATCATCTTGACCCGTGAGAGCCCATTCGGCAATTTCTAAACTATCTTTACCAATAATATCTTGAGCATACGGGAAAATAGAGCAACCTGATTTTAAATTCTCACGTAGAACATAACTTACACCCATATAATTATTACTAAGTTCCAAACCAATAAGTGAAATTCCTATAACCGCATCTTTGATCTTTAATCCTTCTAAATAAGGCTGTGCTTCTTCTATAATTCTTTCAATTATCATCCTGATCTCCTTCTTAGTGAGTTATTTAACTATTGAAATATAAAAAATGTTCTTAACCTTCTTCCTATTTCCCATGATTTTGATAATTTGTTTTCAACCCCATTATATCATCTAAAAATCTAAAAAAATTCATTAATTTGCATTAGCTTTCAGTAACAATTTTAGCTCTTCTAATGTAATACTTTAAATATTTTTCTTTATCTGATTGTGGATTTGCTCTTAGGATAAGAAAAAAAGCGAAGAAACAAGAAAGATGCTTTAAAAAAATGTTTCAATTTCTTATTGTTAGAATAAAAATCTATGAAGTTAAGAAAAATGGAGATGATTTGAGAATATTTATATTCATCAAAGAAAAGATAGGATAAAAAATCCAGAATTTTAAAAGAAGTCAAACGGTTACACAGGTTTCCATTCCTCACTCCCACCTTCCATTCCTTTCTCTTCTTCATCTCTTTTTGAACAAAAGGAAGAAAAAAAGCCTCACATTTACAGGTTATCTTTTCTTTCCTACTTTCAGTTCATTAAAATAAGGTTAGTAGGAAGGAAAGATTACTTGGAAGCTGAGAGATAGTATTGTTTTCATTCCTCTCCTCATCTTCTATTCCCCATATGTAGTATAAAAAGCTGAAGAGCTTGAATATTTACAGACTTACCATCAGTGTTTCCATTCCTCGCCCCTACCTTCCATTCCTCATAGGTAGGATAAAAAGGGTCAGGACACATGGTTGGAAGAATTCGAATTGGTGGGTTTCCATTCCTCTCCAACCCCTCCATTCCTCATAGGTAGGATAAAAAGTATATGATATAAATACTAAAATGTTTAAATTCAAGTCAGGTTTCCATTCCTCATAGGTAGGATAAAAAGGAAGAAATTGATAAGCAAATTAAAATTTTAGAAGAAGAACGTTTCCATTCCTCATAGGTAGGATAAAAAGAGGACCCAGATCATCTAATGAACCTAGAAACAGCTTTAGCTTAGTTTCCATTCCTCATAGGTAGGATAAAAAGGTATAACTAATTTACAAGGTGGTACAAGTAACTACAGTGTTTCCATTCCTCATAGGTAGGATAAAAAGGTAAAGATTTCGCAACTCAAGCGACACTTGCTCAAGGTTTCCATTCCTCATAGGTAGGATAAAAAGACTTTGCAACTCAAACAACTTTAGAAGCTTTGAATTGTTTCCATTCCTCATAGGTAGGATAAAAAGTCAACAACAATAACGGTATCCTATCAAAAGGTTGTGGTTTCCATTCCTCATAGGTAGGATAAAAAGTCTTGTAGACAAAAAATATCCTTATTGTTTTTTACTGTTTCCATTCCTCATAGGTAGGATAAAAAGTTGTAAGATTGTTGATTTTTTGTATTGATATCCAAGTTTCCATTCCTCATAGGTAGGATAAAAAGTAGACGTGCTAATGCTGGTCAAAGAAACCAAATGTTTCGTTTCCATTCCTCATAGGTAGGATAAAAAGTAGAAGGCTTTTTCAATGGCGAAAGTGAAAAGGAAATGGCGTTTCCATTCCTCATAGGTAGGATAAAAAGCCACTCTTTTTGCCTTTTCAAACTTTCTAATATACGTTTCCATTCCTCATAGGTAGGATAAAAAGGTTAAATACCAAAACATTAATTTTGTCTTCGTAGACTAGTTTCCATTCCTCATAGGTAGGATAAAAAGCTTGAGAAAAGAATTATATTATTATAACTTTCGTTTGGTTTCCATTCCTCATAGGTAGGATAAAAAGTTGAAAATGAGGATAATTATTTCTATTATGGTTTTGTGTTTCCATTCCTCATAGGTAGGATAAAAAGGGTATTTATCAAGGCAAGCCTATGGAACCCGTATACTAGTTTCCATTCCTCATAGGTAGGATAAAAAGCAGGAGTAACTCAAAAACAAGAACCCGTTGATGTTAGTTTCCATTCCTCATAGGTAGGATAAAAAGAATCTAAGAAATGCATTAGAGCCCGAACATTAGTAGGTTTCCATTCCTCATAGGTAGGATAAAAAGGATAGGAGATTGAGCTTGCCAACCTTGAATATTTCAAGTTTCCATTCCTCATAGGTAGGATAAAAAGCCTTATTATCTTCCATAACTACACCTTCTTTTTATCGTTTCCATTCCTCATAGGTAGGATAAAAAGCAGAAGCCGCTATAAATCCTACAACATTTTCAGAAGTTTCCATTCCTCATAGGTAGGATAAAAAGTAGGTCTAAAGTAGGAATTTTTGAGGTCTTACTTCAGTTTCCATTCCTCATAGGTAGGATAAAAAGAAAATCCTCATCAACAACATTATCTGAGGGAGTTACATGTTTCCATTCCTCATAGGTAGGATAAAAAGTGGAGTCTGCCATTAACCAAGCTAGACAATTCGTTAGTTTCCATTCCTCATAGGTAGGATAAAAAGATGACTTGGAAAACAGCTCCAGAGACTAAGTTAGGGTTTCCATTCCTCATAGGTAGGATAAAAAGCCAGAAATAAACGATGATATCGACGAAATCAAGACTGGTTTCCATTCCTTATAGGTAGGATAAAAAGGAGGAAATGGCACGGTATATTACACAGTCTTAGGTTATGTTTCCATTCCTTATAGGTAGGATAAAAAGTCATTTGACGCTGAAAGGTATGTGTCTACCAAGTCAACGGTTTCCATTCCTTATAGGTAGGATAAAAAGGTGGCCTTGCGAATGGTTGGAACGAAGCTGATGCCGGGTTTCCATTCCTTATAGGTAGGATAAAAAGTGACAATTGGGATGTTATACTTTGTTATACTGACATGTTTCCATTCCTCATAGGTAGGATAAAAAGTCATCATGAGCTTAAAAAGCTTAAACTAATCTAATTGGTTTCCATTCCTCATAGGTAGGATAAAAAGAGCTAATTTAGACTTTCAGACTTACTCTATTTCTCTTGTTTCCATTCCTCATAGGTAGGATAAAAAAGTTCCTCAACTTCTTCAATACGTTTAAGTAAAGCCAGATTTCCATTCCTTATAGGTAGGATAAAAAAGTTCCTCAACTTCTTCAATACGTTTAAGTAAAGCCAGATTTCCATTCCTTATAGGTAGGATAAAAAGCAAAGAACAAGAAAAAGTATGGAAGCAGCTTGTAGAATTTCCATTCCTTATAGGTAGGATAAAAAGTGGGAGCAGCTTTTACACTTGAAAAGCGTATCGAAATAGTATTTCTATTCCTTATAGGTAGGATAAAAAGTTTATTATCTTCTTCTTTGTATTTTAAACGTAAATCAATTTCCATTCCTTATAGGTAGGATAAAAAGGCGTAAGATAGCTATAAATACTATATCATAAAAAATTACGATTGTCAATCAAAATTTTGAGAAATTGTTAAAAATCAATTCAAATATGCATGATATAAGCCTTGTGATTTTTAACACTTGTCTGTCGATCCCCGGGGATTTTTATCTTATTGGTGGTCGACAGACATTTTTTCATACCTTCCTGCTTTTTATGTTAATAAAATATATTACAAGAGAGACCTTGATTTTTAATTTAAAATACGTGATTATTACTAATTTCTAACCCGATAAGTGAAATTCCTATAATCGTATCTTTGATCTTTAATCCTTTTAAATAAGGTTGTGCTTCTTCTATAACTCTTTCAATTATCATCCTGTTCTTCTTTTTTTAATGTTTATAAGAGTACCATCGTAATTTAATTCTGCCTCATATTCTCGTTCTCCTGTAACTCTTGTTCCAGGAGTCAAAAAGGGTTTAACTTTTGAAATGTTTTTTCCTGGAGCATTATTGAAATCTTTGGACGCATTATTATTTTCACTTTCCGGGTCATAATATACCCTTCCAGTCAAAAGCTCTATGTCCCCTTCAAATTGAATTTCACCAGAATACTTTAAATGCTGTAAAAGAGGTTTATTGTTTTCTATTTCCACTCTTACTTGTTCGCCTTGTTCTGAACTATTTATTTCCAAGGGAATATTATTCCCAACTGCATCTATTTCAACATGTCCGAATCCATACTTCGATTCTCCTCCAAGAATCAATTCTTGAATTATATTAAAGTTATTAATAGTTATTGAATTTGTATCTAGTTGAACTGGATGCTCACATATTTTTGCTGAATCTCTAATCCAAATATAGCCTGCAATTTTCACATCCTTGATATTTCCTTTTTCATCTCTGAATTTGTTGTTTATAAATTCAATTTCATGAAGAGTTTCATCTTCGGCAGTTTGACTTTTTCCGTTAATCGCAGTTGAAATCCTACTGCCAATGAACATATGTTCAAACTCTGTTTGTGGAATACTACCATACTTTAAACCAACATCAGTATAATAAGGGGTATAAACAGTTTTTCCATCATAAAGATAAAAATTTGAAAATTTAAAATTCTCCATTACTTCACGACCATTATTTTTATAATTGCATTTTTGTGAACTATCACTCTGAGAATTATTCTTCAAGAATTCTGTAATCCGTTTAGTTATAGCCCCCCAGAAATTTTTTCCAAGCACATAATATCTTGTAGGTGAAACAACTGAACCTTTAAAGGGAGTGTAACCGATATGAAGAGGTGATTTTAATTTAAAAACAACACTAAGTTTTTGCCACATTGTTTTCACCAACTTTATCATTTTTACCAACCTTCACATGGTACAATGCATAAGTTAATGTACGTTCTAAAATCTTTTTCATAAAAAAAAGTTTATCGATATCTTCAGCTACATTTTGTAATTCTTTACAAAATTCAGAAAAGTCATCTGGAAACCGATCTGCCGAATTATTATCAAAAAAATATTTTTTTATTTCATTATTATTCAGTAATTCATTAATCCGGGTTCTTATTTCTTTGTCTTTACCTTCAAGCCAAAGAAACATTGCATAAACACCATCTTTCTGCAAAACTCCAAGTGCTTTTCTAAGATTGTTTTCAAGTGCTTTTCTAAGGTTGTTTTCAATATTAGAATTGTGGATTTTACTTATTTCTTGACCGTATTTCATGCAGATATAATCAAGATTCAACATTTTTTACTTCCCTCCTGATTTCTCTTTGTTATTGTCAATATTCAACAACTCAACCCTACCAAATCCTCTTGTTCCCATTCCTCCGATACCAAGAAGTTTGAAATATGACGAAACATCTTTCATTTCAATATCAATATCACCTTTTTCCCTAGTTTTATCCTTAACTACTTCAAACCCTAATATTGTGCCTCTTGGAATAGCTTCATAAGTAAACAATGCTCCTTCAGCCGCGGTTCCGGTTGTTGGATCTATTTTCACCGATGTTCTGATTTCTAAATTATCATTTACTATATGCGAAAATAATTTTTCAGAAACAATAACAATTCTTTGCACATAATCTAAGATACCTTCATGTTTAAATTTACTGGAAAGTAAATTTTCAAATGTATTATCCAACGAATCAACTTCTAACAAAAGCCAGCCAAGGTTAATCTCATTTTGTTTTATACCCTTTAATGCATATGCTTTATCATCATTATTTTTCGGGAGTGTTATTTTTTCTCCGTGATCATCTTTTAATTCCCCAAACCAATATTCAAGTATTTCATTCGTTGTAACCCATACCGTGCCCTGTATCGAAGAAACAGGGAAGAAAATAATTTGCCCATCATAAAATCTTAACATACCTTTACTTTCGCCAGTTCCAAAATACGATTTTACCTTTTCTTCTGCACAAGTTCTTTTTTCCTTTTCCGTGGATTTATTCTTGCACTCATCTTCATTCTCCATTTTATGGAGAATCGTGAACTCCCTTATTACGCCTGCAATTGCTGTTCCTGGTATTTTAGGAATATCTGTTGCAGGATCTCTGACTATGGTATTATCTACTCTACCTAGCCTATATCCACCAGCTCCAATGTGTATCGGATCAAGAGCTTTCATATAAAATGTTTTTGGTTCCAAGTCTTTGACATTTTCATTTTCCATATCTTCCCTCATTTTTCCTCAACCCCCTCTTTCAATATATGTCTGAATAAAATGATTGTATCCAACAATGCTTTATTTTGAGAAGAATTAATAAGTAAGAATCTGGTTTCTTCCGACAACTCATCCCATTTTTTACCAAATGCATCTTCTAATGTAGCAACAGCGAACTCTTTGAATATATCTTCTTTGTTATTATCTTCTATGTTTCTCCATTCCCTTAGTTTTGTAATAAAAGACTCCTCAATGAAATTAATTTGGGAAGTTGAAATATTAGCAGTTAGAATATCCCATAATTCCAATAACTCTGAAAATTGATATTGATAATATGGTCTTTTTGAAAATAATTTATAATCTCTGTCCCCCCTATTTTCTCCTTCGTAATATATGTTGTATCTATCCGTAGTTCCTAATAATAATTCGAAATCAAAATAACCTGGTAAAATTTGGTAAATTTTGCCCTTTGAAAGTGAAGAGAGGTCATCAAGCGTGTATTTCCCTTCCTCACGCTTTTTTATGGAATAATAACCGTAAAACCCTTCATTTCTAAGTGAATCCACATTCCACCATATATTTGTTGGTATAGCTTTTGTAAACCCTGATCCAGCTAACATTCTTTTTTCAGCATCAAGTAAAACATACAAAGGGAATTTTCTGTTTGTTACTAAAAGTTTGGCATTTAACGGCAACTTCCCTAATACCTTTTCAAATCTTTCATTGTAAAGCTTTGATATCAATTCTAAAATTTTTATAGCGTCAGAAGCAGGGACAATCATTCTCAACGAGAGAGGAGATTTATTAATTTCAATTAGAGGGATGTATTCTTCAGTTTTTATATTATTAGGTTCTATTTCTTCTTTTAATAGATTTTCATTTGGTTTGTCCTCCAACGCAAGGTAGTTGAATCCTTGTTTTAATGCTTCACAAACGGCATTTTCTCCAGTTTCATCTTCAGACTTAAACTTATCAAGGGATTCTATGGTGTAAAATTCTCCATTTTTTGTGTGAAGGACCAGAAGATTCTGTGGGTTTAATTCTTCTTTTTTAATTAGATATGGAGTATTTTCTTTTAATTCTTCTCCTTGTTTCAGCTTAGATTTCAAATTATTATTATCAATAGAAAATTTCAATCTCCCCCATTTATTAGAATAAATTTTATTTATTATTTCTTTTATAATCAATTCAAAGAATTCTTCTGTTTCTTTCCATATTCTATATATTCGAGCTGGGGATGGGTTTTGGGTAAAAAACCATCTTTGTAGGTTAGTCACATTAAAAGGCTTTGGCTCAATGAGCAATCGTAGATTCTCCATAAGATCTTCGATGTAAATGCCATTTTTATCTTTGTCTGAAACCACCTTAATATCCTCAAAAAATGTGTCTAATATTTTTGCTATTTTTTGTTTATCGTTGTCTTTGCTTTTTTGGCTTCTAGTATTCCACCAATTTAAAACTAAACCTAAAAGTTTATAAATTACTTCTTTTTGGGGTTTGAGAACAAAAGTTAATTGATTTTGTTGTTTTTCCAATTCTTCTTTACCTTTGATGAATTTTTCTAAATTTTTTTTGGCAGATTCTTTCAACTTGGCTTTTTCCATATTTTTTATTGTTTCTTCTTTCTTGTCAATATCATTCCTAATTTCCTTTTTCCACTTCTCGACAACTTCATGCAAAGGTTCTTCTGCCTTATTTAACCACTCCTCAAAAGTTTGACTAAAAATCGTTCCAATCATTGTTCCATCAAGCCATTTATCAAGATTAAAATTTAGAGAAAGTAAAGCAACACGGTTATTTTTATCTGCAACTTCATCCGTCCAGATTGTATTTTCCCTATTGTTAAACCAATCTTGTAACCTTCCTTTTCTTCTCTTTTCACATATATCACACCTTTCATTACTTACAGGTTTTGTTCTCATTCTGCACACAGGGCATACATCTTTACGATCTTCATCAGTTTCAGGAAGAGGAATATCTGGATTACTACCTATTTGTTTCTCCCCATTTTCAACAAATAACATTGGACTCATTTTAGGAATGTCTCTCTTCTCAGCGGCAGATTTTAACTCGCTGCTAAGAATCGTAAGTGTCCTTGAGGGCTTGCTAAGGGTGAAAAAGGGCCAGATTTCATTATCACTTTTGTCTCTTAAAATCTTCAAACTTTCCTCTGCGCATTCTTTTGCCAGTTCTTTTGCATTATCATCCTTCAAGGTAGGAAAAGTGAAGTAAACTCCATTTATGTCTTCATATATAGCATTTCCAATTGGTATTTCGTCTTCAAATTTCTCTTTCAATTCGATCTTCGTTTCTTCAATAATCTCATTTCTTTTTAAAATATCTGCAATCTTTTTACCTTTGTTTATAAAACCGATACCATCCCAGCAAAAACCAAGCGCTCGCCACTGAAGCTCGCCAGGATCAGGTTCTTCATCCAGTGCAATCTCGCATAATACTGATTTAAATAACGAAGCTGTCGAATAAGAATGGTCCCACAGTGTAACATCATTTGAAGGAATTCTTGTTTCTCCTAATGCATGTGAAAAAGTGGTTTTAAGATTATTCAACAATCCTTTTCTAAAGCAAGATAAATCAAGCTCATCATAAATATAATTTTTGAATAACCCTTTTAAATTATCCTGTAAATCATCGAACCTTTTTTGAAGACTCGTTAGATCAATTTTTTCTTTTTGATACCCAAAAGGAGAAGAGATAATTGTATTATCTAATCCTTGCTGCCTTCTTACGATACCTTTGTCATCAGCGGAGTCTTTGTGATCACATGTTTTCAACAATTTTACTAACTGATATTTAGGATCTTTAAGATCTTCATCCTTATCATGATGTTTAGTAATGAGAGAATAAATACCTGACTCTATGTTATTAATCTTGAATTTGAATTTCTCATCTTTAATGTATCTCACCAAATAATCATCCAAAAACTTATCAATATCTCGGGCATGATGAGGCAATCCTCTAATATTTTCTTTGGATTTAGTTTTTACAAAGTTAGGATGGCATTTACCGATGTCGTGCAATAACGCCCCTATCTCCCCTGTTAAAATATTTTGTCGAGCACTTTTGATTTTCTCAAAGTACATTCATCTCACCCCTTCAATTACTGTCGAAAATGTATATAATAAATGCTAATTGATCGATCACTTTTTTTCTCATTTGTATGCACCATGGTTAACAGTTTTGTTTACTTCGGTGTATAAGATTGAGAAAATTGATTTCATATCCTCAGGATAAATCTCTACATTTTTATCTTGCAGCTGTTCTATAATTCCAAACCCAGATGTTTTCTTTGCAGAAAAGCCATAGGCGTAAAACATCAATTTTAATGTCTCAGCAAGAAATTCTAAATCCTCTTTAATCTCGTCTTCTTTGAAATCTTTACCTTTTGGATACGGAAGATATAAAAGATAAAAATCCCCATTTTTGCCTGGTTTTATTACTTCAAGAGGTATAGGTCCTTTCTTAGTAGGTGTCCTGGTATCCCTTTTTAAAGGAGTAATTACATCCTTTTCTGCTTCTTCTTCAAAGAAGGTGGGGTAAAAATATAGTCTACCTTTAGATGTTTCTTCATCGTCACCTTCAACAGTTTCACTTCCAAAAAGCCTTGTGATTAATTTTTTCTTCTTTACTTCATCCAATTCCACCTTCCCAGCAGCATATCTTAAGTGCCCCTTCCATGTTGAGGGCCTAACCATTGGCAAACCAGTTAATTTGTCCCTGAAAATAGGATTTTCAAAAATTTTGCCATCAATTATATGGAACTCTCCCTCATCCTTGCTTGTATAGGGCTTCTTAAGAGTAAAAGAAATTTTTATTAAAACTGAATCTTGAGGAAGATTTTTTAGGTCATCAGCAGTAGGATAAAAATCTTGGATATTTATATCCTTTTTTAACTTGCCCTGAATTTCTTTTTTCACTTGGGCAAGTTCAACATCTTTATAAGTCTTTGCCTTACTAAGATAATAATCATAAATTATTTCATCATTCATAAAAAACACCTCTGTTATTTATCAAAAGTGTGGGATCTAAATCCCATTTTTCCTGTATGCTTTCAATCAAAACAGGATTTTCTATAAAGTCAAAAGTTTGCTTCCAAAAGTCTTCATCTTTGAATTTAACTTGTAATAACTGCTTAATTTCTTTTCTACTAACATTTATCTTTTTAGGAATCTCTGGAAGCCATCCCCAAATTCTCATTTCCCACTTAGGTTCTTGATTATTCTTGTATGCATTTTTGTTATATATATGAGATACAAAAATTTTTGACCCTGTTTTCCCGATAATCTGGTCTTTCGTTATATTTCCTTTTTTGCAAACTTCACAATAATATTTTTCTCCATCCTTTTTATCTTTTTCAATGGAATGTTCCCAACAATCTTTATGAATTGGCTTTATATTTTTATTTGATATAAATCCCATTAATAAATGTCGTAAAACTTGATTGTTTTTAAATTTATCTCGAAATAGTGATCTTATTTTGTTTCTAACCCATGGCGATGTTGGAAGATATGGATAAGAAGAAAATACTTCTTCTCCCAACGGTTCATTATCTTTTAAATCTTTTATTGATTTGTAACTACTAGAACCAATTAACTTCAAAATTTGGTTTATAAAATTGGGATTAATTGGTATTTTATAAAAGAAAAATTGATCTAATCTTGGCAAAGGTACTGTATAAGGGACTAGATGGTCACTTTCTGCTTGTCGAGGAAAAGTAGTCTTAGATAATTCCAATTTCTCTTCAACATCAACAACACCAAAACCTTTTTGAACACCTGCCCCTAATCCCCAACTTGAAGCTAAAGTAAACAAGTTTTTTAACAAGTCAACCTTGTTAGCATCTTCAATAATAAATCTTAATTTATATTTTCCCATTAATCCGCCATTATTGACATATTCTTTAGCCCTCTCACTATTATAATATCCAAGAAAGAAAGGAAAACGAGCGTTAGGTATTTCCTCAATAACGAACGGAGCACAACCCTTTTCTACTGTTTCAATTTCTAACTTAAACTTCCTTGACCATCCTGTACATCCAAATAGTTGACAAGCTGAACAGATTTGCTCGTTTAATGCTTCCGACATGGTTTTACCGGATTTTAGTGCCTTATTGAATTTGTCATGTTCTAATTTGCATCTTAAACTTTCATTTGTTGGATCACAAGCATAACCTCCCAGCCCTCTAATTAACGCCTCATACCACCATCTAAGGCTACCAATTATGCCAGTCTCTCTTAATGTAGAACTCTTTCCACTAGCATCTCCTGTCCATATTGGAGTCAAAGGTTTGATAGTAACGCTAAATTCCTCCATTGTGTTCCCCCCTAACAGGCATTATCTTCTTTCTCTTTAGAATTATTAACAAATAGTATTAGTTTCATTCTGTAAAATATTTTAATAATAAAAGATCTTCAATTTACAAAGTATAAAAATATTATAACATGCTTTATTAATTTATTTATAATAAATTGATTCTCTTTCAAAAAGTGGGATTGTAAAAAATGAATTATAAACAAAGGAAAAATACTCTTTTAATCATTAGAAGAATAAATTATTCAATTATAAACTCCTCTTATGCAACAAAATATCTTGTCCCCTTTTTCCATTGGTAAAGTTAGTTAACTCCAGTTTAAATTCCCCATTATTTTTCTAAGTGAGTCAAAAAAAATATCTTATAAAGCACTTCACAAAAACAAATCACTCCTTGCTGTGAACATTCACAACAAAGGAGTGATATTTTTAAGAGCAAACTTAATGTTTAAATACTTGGCATTAGTATAGAATCAGCTTACTCAAACTACTTCGATAAATCTCTTATTTCAGATAATTTAAAACTTGGAATATTTTTCTTTCCCTCCCCCAGCTTTTCATTCCTCTCTCCATCCTCCATTCCTTATAGGTAGGATAAAAAGTGATGATACAGTCAAAAAAATAGATCCCTCAACAGGCACGTTTCCATTCCTCATAGGTAGGATAAAAAGGCATCTGCACACGGAGCTTCTGGAAGTCGATCTAAGTTTCCATTCCTCATAGGTAGGATAAAAAGTGAACCTGTTGAACCTGTACAGTACGCCCTTTTTCAGTTTCCATTCCTCATAGGTAGGATAAAAAGTTATTGAATCAACTAAGAATATTGATCAAAAGCCTGTTTCCATTCCTCATAGGTAGGATAAAAAGAGAAATGACAGTTATTCAAAGAAGTTTTGTACTGAAGTTTCCATTCCTCATAGGTAGGATAAAAAGGTGTCATAAATCTTTACTATTTCTTTTATCTTTTGGAGTTTCCATTCCTCATAGGTAGGATAAAAAGGATACCCACAGGATAACCTCCTCAATTAGTTTAGAGGGTTTCCATTCCTCATAGGTAGGATAAAAAGCTATCCGCTGCCGTGAACCATCCCTTGACTTCTAGAGTTTCCATTCCTCATAGGTAGGATAAAAAGGGGTTAGAAAATTAAACTTAAGGAGGTCTTAAAGTAGTTTCCATTCCTCATAGGTAGGATAAAAAGGAGTGTAATATTCTCAAATGATTTTAGAAAAGAATGTTTCCATTCCTCATAGGTAGGATAAAAAGGAACAGCAAGCCCGTTATTTTTATTTACTCTTCCGATGTTTTCATTCCTCATAGGTAGGATAAAAAGCAGAAGTTCCATTGAGAGAAAGACAAGGCTTAACAAGTTTCCATTCCTCATAGGTAGGATAAAAAGTTTAGGGAAGTAGTAGATACTTTAAATACACTTGTGTAGTTTCCATTCCTCATAGGTAGGATAAAAAGCAGATGTTTTGGTTATCAAATTAGAAGTTTATTAGAGTTTCCATTCCTCATAGGTAGGATAAAAAGGATACCTCAGATGAAAGTTCAGAAAAGACATAATCTAGTTTCCATTCCTCATAGGTAGGATAAAAAGGATAAAGAAGAAGATCCAGAACGTAGAGTTGATTTGCGTTTCCATTCCTCATAGGTAGGATAAAAAGTTAGCTGCAAAAGCAACGGATGTCGCAATTACAATCTAGTTTCCATTCCTCATAGGTAGGATAAAAAGCTTTATGGAAATATAATGCGTGGAGAGATAAAGACAAGTTTCCATTCCTCATAGGTAGGATAAAAAGAAAAACTTAGCAACCATCCTATAAACCACTCGGGTTTGTTTCCATTCCTCATAGGTAGGATAAAAAGTATTCACCTCTTTTTTATCCCTTTTGCTCCGTTGGAGGTTTCCATTCCTCATAGGTAGGATAAAAAGTTATACACTACTTCTTTGTTTTCAAAGTAAGCTTGGTTTCCATTCCTCATAGGTAGGATAAAAAGGTGTCATAAATCTTTACTATTTCTTTTATCTTTTGGAGTTTCCATTCCTCATAGGTAGGATAAAAAGGATACCCACAGGATAACCTCCTCAATTAGTTTAGAGGGTTTCCATTCCTCATAGGTAGGATAAAAAGGTAACAGTGAACTCAGAGTTACAAAGGGTGTTCCCTCGTTTCCATTCCTCATAGGTAGGATAAAAAGGAGTTAAGAAAAATTGTTCCAGAGAATTTTAAAATGTTTCCATTCCTCATAGGTAGGATAAAAAGAATTAGAAAGGAAAATTAAGGAGTTAGAAAAGGGGGGTTTCCATTCCTCATAGGTAGGATAAAAAGAATTAGAAAGGAAAATTAAGGAGTTAGAAAAGGGGGGTTTCCATTCCTCATAGGTAGGATAAAAAGTTAGCCGCAGGTATAGCAGCTCTTGGGGCTTTAGTTAGGTTTCCATTCCTCATAGGTAGGATAAAAAGTGATATAGAAAGTAGTATATTTGAAGAAGGAGAAGAAGTTTCCATTCCTCATAGGTAGGATAAAAAGATATGCTCAAAGGAAAACAGCTAAAGGTCGAATTATGTTTCCATTCCTCATAGGTAGGATAAAAAGCAAGTTTCAGAAGGTGCAACCGATCTAAACCTCCAAAGTTTCCATTCCTCATAGGTAGGATAAAAAGGTAGAATGCCACAGGGAAAGCAAAACATTTGGGACGAGTTTCCATTCCTCATAGGTAGGATAAAAAGAAAAATTATGCATGTATTCATTCCTACATCTTCAACGTTTCCATTCCTCATAGGTAGGATAAAAAGTTGATAGACTCGGAAGTACAATCGTCGCTTTAGGAAAGTTTCCATTCCTCATAGGTAGGATAAAAAGGCAAGCAGGCAGCTAGAAAATTTCTTTGTGGAACTGTTTCCATTCCTCATAGGTAGGATAAAAAGTAAAATCCGAATTTTCTAAAAAATCATAAATCTTTTTATGTTTCCATTCCTCATAGGTAGGATAAAAAGTTCAATACTGTTGAATATAATAATAAAGGAAATAAAGTTTCCATTCCTCATAGGTAGGATAAAAAGTTCCAACTTAATCCTCATCTTGAGCGGACTTATTTTGTTTCCATTCCTCATAGGTAGGATAAAAAGTAGTAGACGCTATTTCAAAGTCTGGGGCTATAGGCTGTTTCCATTCCTCATAGGTAGGATAAAAAGTCGTGGGAACCCAAAAAAATAGAAACATTTAAAAGAGTTTCCATTCCTCATAGGTAGGATAAAAAGGCATAGGGTTCTTTTCAAGGAAAGCCTTTTTCAATGGAGTTTCCATTCCTCATAGGTAGGATAAAAAGAAAAAAAAGTTCTTGAAATTGTGAAACAAGAAGAAACGTTTCCATTCCTCATAGGTAGGATAAAAAGGCATAAGATATCTATAAATACTATATCATAAATAATTACGATTGTCAAACAAAATTTTGAAAAATTGTTAAAATTCAATTCAAATATACATGATATGATGCTTGTGACTTTTACCACTTGTCTGTCGATCCCCTAGGATTTTTACCTTATTGGAGATCGACAGACTTTTTTTATTATTTTCTTTATCTTCTATTTTAAGGTCTCCATAAATATTATAACTTTTTTTGTTTTTGAATAATTATAATATATAATAATGTTAAAAGATCTTTAGAAAAAGAAAGGAGCCAAATATGGTAGAAATTTTCTTTGTAGGGTTAGGAGGATTTTTTGGAGCGATTAGTCGATTTTTGCTTTCGAGGTGGGTTAGCTTGAAACTTGAGGGTGTTTTACCTTATGGTACTTTAATAGTTAATGTTCTTGGGTCTTTTCTTCTTGGATTTATAATGACCT
Organism: Petrotoga miotherma DSM 10691; assembly: GCF_002895605.1. Taxonomy (GTDB): domain Bacteria; phylum Thermotogota; class Thermotogae; order Petrotogales; family Petrotogaceae; genus Petrotoga; species Petrotoga miotherma. The sequence continues at coordinate 10,095 of NZ_AZRM01000010.1, read as the reverse complement.
TTTTCCTAGAGAAAGGTTTAACTCATCCTTACCTTAGATTGGCAATCACCACGGGATTTATCGGTGCTCTGACTACTTTTTCAACCTTTAGTTATGAGACAGTTGTTCTTATTGAAGAACGTGATTGGTTCTTTGCTGTAATGAATATCCTTTCGAATTTGCTCTTAGGTCTTGTTTCTGTTATGGGGGGCATTATTCTAGCAAAGGCTATTAGCTAATTCCGTTTTCTTAATAAATTTATTTAAATTGCTAGGTAGTCCATAGAAAGGAGAAAATTATGCAATATTCAGGAGAAGGCAAGATTTTAAAAATATATATTGGTGAAACAGATAAATGGAATCATGAGCCACTTTACCACGTTTTAGTTAAGAAGTTTAAAAAGGCTGGGATGGCTGGTACTACTGTCATTAGAGGCATAGAAGGTTTCGGCTTAAATAGTAGAATAGAAAGTGCACATATTTTACAATTATCCTCAGATCTTCCTTTGATAATAGAAGTGGTAGATGAGGCTGAAAAGATTGAAAAAATATTACCTGAGGTCCAGGAATTAGTTAAAGATGGATTAATTACTGTAGAAGATGTAAAGGTAATTAGTTATTCTAGTAGTAAAAAAGTAGATAAAGAATAGCTTCTGATAATAAAATCCACGTTATTAAAATTATTATAGCTAAGTCGTATTTACGATATAAAAACCCGGTGAGCATTTCCACCGGGTTTGAATATTTGTTATATATATATATTTTTAAGAACACTTTGACCATCCGCAAGTGGTGCAGGTAACACAGCCTGATTCGTTTATCAGGGTATTTTTAGATAAGCAGCTTGGGCAGTATGCGTTGCCTTCTGAGTCTATATAATATCCTTTTTCGTATTTTAAGTCGTTGGCGTATACGAATTTTTCTACTTCTTCCCTGGTTTTCGGCGTTCCCGTTCTTATTACTTCATAATCTTCTATTTGAGATCCCCATAATTGGTTGAAATCGTTGAGGGCTTTGCTTATTTCTTGTGCCAATTCTTTACAATATGTTCCCTTAACTTTTTTTAATTGCTCAACTATTTCATCAGTTGAGACGCCCGCTCTTAAAGCTATGGATGATAATCTTCCAATAACCTCTGCAGTTTCTGTGCCATCTGATAGAAAGATTTCTACGGCTTCACCGCCATCATCGAAGGAAACGGTGACGTATACTGTTCCCGTGTCGTGTTTGAACTTTCGTGTGACGCTTCGTAAGGTTTCTTTTCTTGGCCTTGCCCTTAGTTTATGCTTTTCGTCCAATACGAAGAATGTAACGCTTTTGCCTTGTGTTTCGGATGTTTCTTTTTCTTCTTTGGAAGCGGAGGTTAGAACTTGAGTTTCAAGGCTCCCATCTCTGTAAATAGTTAATCCTTTTAGATTTAATTCTAATGCTTGTAGATAGATAGCTTTAACGTCTTCTATTGTTGAAGATTTAGGCATGTTTATAGTTTTAGAACATGAAGCATCAAGATAACTTTGAATTACGTGTTGGGCTAATAAATGATCTTTTGGTGGTATGTCCATTGAGGTTACAAATATTTTTTTAATTTCGTTTGGTATGCTGTCTATATTTTGAATGCTTCCTTTCTCAATGATTTCAGCTTTTAACTCTTCTGTCATGTTGGTGCCTATTTTTTCCATTAATATTGGATTTATATAAGATAGGGGAACTCTGTCTCCTTCTTTGTTGGTCATGTATCTTACATAGGATAGTAAGAAATTTGGCTCGATTCCACTTGATGTGTCTGCCAAGTTAGATATTGAACCTGTTGGGGCTATGGTGTTCGTTTGTACATTTCTTTTGTATTTTGTGGCTTCGCCTTGAAAATGTTGACGTATTTTTTCATTCCATGCTTTTATGTCTTCGTCTATTTCGTCATCCAACATGGGAAATGGTATGAAACCGTCCGGGTATTTGGATCTTTGAAAATCTTGGAAATTGCCTCTTTCTTTGGCTAATTCAGTACTTGCAATATGAGAGAAATACGCTAATTCAGCGGTTAATTTTGCCATGAACTTTCTGGCTTGTTCTGAGTTGTAAGGTAGCTCTTTTATGTATAATGCATCTGCTAATCCCATCATTCCTAATCCAATAAATCTTTGCTTTTTCGATATTTCTTCAATTTCTTTTAGAGGGTAGATGTTTGATTCTATGACGTCATCTAAAAATCTAACAGCCCAATATATTATTTCTTGGAATTCTGAAATATCATCCGAGTTGGGGTTTCCTAAATCCATGTCTTCAACCAACTTTGCAACGTCTATAGAACCGAGATTACAACTTCCAAAAGGTGGTAGTGGTTCTTCTCCGCATGGGTTTGTGGCGGTGACTGGGGTATGTTCACTCATTGCGTAGTATTGATTGTGTCTGCCAAGGAAGAGCATGCCAGGATCTCCCGTTTTCCATGCGTTTTCTACCATTTTGTTCATTAAATCGTTTGCCTTGATAGTCTTTCTTATGGATGATGCGGGATGTTCTAAGGTGAGATCTCCATCCTCTTCGAGCATTTTTTTGAATTCTTTTGGGTTGTCAATGTTCACTGAAATATTGAAGTAATTCAAGACATTGTTGCCTTTGTTGTCTTTTTTGGAATTTATAAAGTCAAAGACATCGGGATGATCATACCTTAGTACAGCCATTTGAGCTGCCCGCCTTGCCCCACCTTGTTCTATCGTGGAAGCTGCTGTGTTGAAAACATGCATGAAGCTAATGGGTCCGGAGGATTTTCCCCCTGTTCCAGCAATAGAAGAACCTTTTGGACGTAAAACAGAGAAGTCGTATCCCACTCCTCCTCCATATTTCATTATTAAAGCAGCATTTTTTACCGCATCGAATATGGCGTTCATTGAGTCGTCCATAGGGATTACAAAACATGCAGATAACATGTTGTGTTTTGTTCTTGAATCAAAAATTGTTTTGTAGTCTTCTAAAGTTGTTTCTTCTATATCTTTTTTGAATAATTGTCTGTCCATTGTTTTGCCTGCGTTGAATATCGTTGGACTGTTTGGTAAGAAAATTCGAGATTTAATTAGTTGATAAAAATGCTCTTCTGCATTTTTTATTTCTTCTACATCGTTGGTATAGTTTACTTCAGCTGCAGCAACATGTCTTGCAATCCTTTTTGCAACTTCATCCCATGTGCTTTCTAAATAATTCCCTTCGCCATCTTTTAAGAAATATCTGTCTTTTAATATGGTGATTGCATTCTTCGATGGTTCTTTTTGGATCCATTTATTTAAAACTCTCATGAAAATTACCCCCTTGAATCAATATATTGTACTTTTATATGATAACACGACAATATATTGAAATCAAGGGGGTCTATTAAAAATTTACAAAATCTTATTGAGGATATTTTACTAGTCCCATCAAGTAGTTTTTATGGGGCATGAGAGGATTGTTAGGTGTTACCCTTACATTTATTCCATATTCCCCCCTGTCTTCTATTTTAAATTTTACTGAGTATAGATATGTGTCTTTTTGTACTTCTTTGATGAGTTTCATATCGTACCGCCTTATATTGGCAATTTTTCCGTCTTTTAACCTTGCAAATACAACTTCTGGTAGGATTGAGTCAGGCCCTATACCTGGCAAGTATATTTCTGCTTGTACTCCTATTTCTTCTTCTGCATTTTTTACGCCAGTAATATCTTGATCGAGTTTGACATGTATTTTTATAGAGTCCCAATTTTCTTTTAATAATTTAACCCAACCGGCAAATTCTTTTGCCAATTTAAAGTCATCGTTTGAAAAACGTATGTGTTGCTCAAGAGCTGGCATATATAGTTTTTGAGTGTATTCTTTGAGCATTCTTGATGTGTTGAAGAAAGACGTGACACTTTTAATAGATTCTTTCATCTTTGATACCCATTCTTTTGAAACGTTAGATTCTTCTTTTTCATAGTACAGAGGCACTATTTGTTTTTCTAATTGGTTGTATATTGAAACACTGTCTATTTTATCCTGTAATTTCAAGTCTTCATAGTCTCTGTTGTCCCCTATGGCCCATCCATTTTTACCGTTGTATCCTTCAACCCACCAGCCATCTAAAACTGAGAAGTTTATAGCTCCATTCATTCCGGCTTTCTGGCCTGATGTTCCAGATGCCTCTCTTGGACGTCTAGGATTGTTTAACCAAATGTCAACACCCGAAACTAAGTGCCTTGCCATATCCATATCGTAATTTTCCAGAATTATTACCTTATTTTGAAATTCTGGTTTTCGTGAGTATTCGTATATCTTTTTTATGAGTTCTTGACCTGGTTTATCTGCAGGATGAGCTTTACCAGCGAATATTAATTGTACGGGTTTGTCCGGATCGTTCAAAATCTTTTTTAATCTTTCTTCATCACTGAATATTAGATCTGCTCTTTTGTAAGTAGCAAATCTTCTGGCAAAACCAATAGTTAAAGCTTTTTCATCACCTATTTGATTTACTTCTTCAAGTTGTTCAACTGTTTCTCCATGTCTCGATCTTTGTGCTTTTATGCTTTTTCTGACGTATTCTATTAATTCTTTCTTTAGTTGTTGGTGAGTTTCCCATAGTTCATGGTCAGGGATGTTGTCAATTTTTTCCCAAAGTTCTGGATCGTCTATCTTTGACATCCAGTCTACGCCCAAGTATTCTTTTAAAGATTCCTGTAATTTTGGGTTTAACCATGTGTCTATATGTACACCATTGGTGACATAGTTTATAGGTACTTCCAACCATTCAATACCAGGCCAAACATGGTTCCATAACTTCCTTGATACTTCTCCATGTAGCCTTGAAACTGCATTTGATCTTCCAGAGAGTTTTAGCGCCAAAATGGTCATTGAAAATAATTCTTCCGTGCTTTGTTGCTTTTCTAATCCTAAATTTAGAAAGTCCTGCCTTGAAGCTCCTAATTTAGGCCAGAAGTCTCCAAAATATTTATCAATTAAAGAAATAGAAAATACATCGTTTCCAGCTGGTACAGGAGTGTGAGTGGTAAAAACGTTTCCAGCCCGAACCGCTTCAATTGCTTCCTGAAAAGTTAAGCCATGTTCTTGAACTAATTCACGTATTCTTTCAAGCCCTAAGAATGCAGCGTGACCTTCATTCATGTGCCAAACAGATGGGTTGTATCCTAACTTTCTTACCGCTTTAACTCCACCAATCCCTATTAATATTTCTTGCTTTATGCGCATCTCTATGTCTCCACCATACAATGTGGAGGTTATTTCTCTATCTTCAGGGTCATTTTGCATTAGGTTGGTGTCAAGAAGATATAGGTTCACTCTTCCAACCTTTACTTGCCATACTTTAGCGAATATCTTTTTCCCCAATAGGTCTATATCGACGTATATTTCATCTCCGTTGCTATCTCTGGCAGGAATTATAGGGAAATCCGAAAAATCGTAATCTAAATATATACTTTCTTGCCAACCTTCCGAATTGAGTTTCTGAATGAAATACCCCTTTTGATATAATAAACCTACAGCTATAAGCGGTATACCTAGATCACTTGCACTTTTTAGATGATCACCAGCCAATATTCCTAAACCGCCAGAATACATTGGAAAAGATTCGTGAAGGCCGTATTCCATACAAAAGTAAGCAATTTCCCCTTCTTTAAAAGAACTATGGGTTTTTCTGAACCATGTGTTGCTATTTTCATTCATATAATCAGAGAGCCCTTTCATGACTTCTTGATAGAGTTCATTAAATTTTGAATCTTCTGCAGCTTTGTTTAACTTTTTTTGTTCCACACGCTTTAAAAAAGTGACCGGGTTTCTCTGGGTGGATTCCCAAAGCTCTTTGTCTATGTTTTCGAATAAGGCTTGAGCTTTATAATTCCAAGTCCACCACATGTTTTCAGAGAGTTCTTTTAACCCAGAAATCTTTTCTGGGATTTTTGGAACGACGGTAATTTTACTTATAAAATCCATGTTTTACCCTCCCAATATAGCTTTTGATAGAATCTTTAAAATTAGATAACCCCTTTTGGACCCAATCCCAGTAACTTTTTTAAAATAAATATAATACTTGAAAATTCTTTATTTCTAAATTTTCTAATTATTGCTCCAAAATTCTTGAGATTCCGATATCATTATTAGTTCTCCAAAATTATTGGTTGATTTTTCTAAATAGTAAATCTTGTTGAACAAGCCATACTTTTTAGAAATGAAATAAATGTAGTCTTGAGATTCACCTACTGTGCTTATTAAATTTTTTGACAAAGTAAATTCTTGTCTTTTACTTTCAATGGTGTAACTGTCCTCACTTTCTTTGATATAATCATAATTTGCTAATTCTGGAACCTCTAAAACCCTTATTCTTAGAAGGTTTTCAACAAAGGTGAAGATATCTTCCACAATTTCTTCGTTTGGTACTATGACAAATTTAAAGATATTCCCATTTTTTAGAATTACAGAATATTCAAGACCTCTGAAATCGTATGAAGGATATGAGATTACTACCATATCAGAGTTTTCAAAAAAGAAGAATCTATCGTCAAATGTTTGAATATTGAATGAACCAAACTTCGTTTTTACTGTGTAAGTGTTTGTGATATTGCTTTTTTCAATAGTTATATTGTAACCTTTGGGCGAAAAAGGCATTTTTTTAACCCGTTCGTAGCCGGTTTCTTTGATTTTTACATATGGATAGTAATAATGGTTTTCTAAGTTTTCTACGTACAAATTCCATAGTATGAAAGTTGCAAAATATATGACTGCCATAGTGCCAATGATGATTAATAAATTTTTTAGACTGTCGTTGGATTGGTCTTTTTCTTTTTCTTCCATGATTTTTTCTCCTGTTTTAATGGTTGTTTTTAGCGCCCTTTCCCCCGCTCCCCACCCTTGGACGTTAAGGGGCAAGCCCCTTAAAAACCCCAAGTTCAAAATTAAAGTTTATTGCATAGATCTGAGAAAAACATCATTTTCTACGCAAATGGAAATTTGGAAGTCAATTCTAAGGCTTTATAAAAACCTTTTTGCACAAGGCTGCAAAAGGGCTCCGCCCTGTGACCCTTTAAAAAGTAGAGCATTTTTTCGTTAATTGTTGGCATCGTTTTTTTGTAAGCTGCGCTTAGTCTTTATTTGTGCCCCTTCGCCCCGCAGCCCACCCTTAAGGAAAAAGGTCTTTCCTCTTTCATCCTCAAAAGCCCATCCGTGAGGAAAAAAGTCTTTATTTAGCGCCCCTTCGCCCCGCAGCCCACCCCATAAGGAAAAGGCCGAAGGGCCCCTTGGACCCTGCAGCTCATCCCCAAGGAAACGTCGCCTTTACCCCTTACCTAGCAACCCACCGACATTAACTACCAGGGAATATATTTATTAGTAATTGGCATTCTTCTGTCTTTTCCAAAACTTCTTTCAGTTAGTTTTATACCAGGAGCAGATTGCCTTCTTTTGTACTCGTTCTTGTTGACCATATTTATTACATTTTTCAATAACCCTTCATCGTATCCTTCCTGTAGTAATTCATCATAAGACATTTCTCTGTCTATATACTTGAATAAAATCTCATCCAGTAAAGCATATGGAGGTAAGGTATCTTCATCTTTTTGATTTGGTCTAAGCTCTGCTGAAGGCGGTTTTTCTAATATAGATTTTATAATAATTTCTTTTCCGTGAAGTTCGTTGTATTTTCTGGCAACTTTGTATAGGTCTGTCTTGTATAAGTCTTTAATGGGAGAGAATCCCCCGGCCATGTCTCCATACATTGTAGCATATCCTGTAGCTGCTTCACTTTTATTTCCGCATGCTAAGGCTAAATATCCATATTTGTTCGAAAATGCCATTACTAAGTTTCCCCTTATCCTTGCTTGAATGTTTTCTTCAGTTTTGTCTTCTTCAGTACTTTTGAAGCTTTCTTTCAAATTTTCAATATATTTTTCGTATATGTCATTTATCGGAATTATTTTGTAATTTATTCCTAAATTTTTGGATAGTTCTATCGAATCGTCGATACTGCCTTTAGAAGAGTATTGAGAAGGCATTAGTAATCCTAAAACATTTTCAGGACCTATAGCGTCCGCAGCAATAGCCGCCGTGAGCGAGGAATCTATTCCTCCACTTAGTCCTAATACAACTTTTTGGAAACCATTTTTCCATACATAATCTTTTATCCCTGTTTTTACAGCGAGGTACAATTGCTCGTATAGATCAAAAGAGTCAACTTTGATAGCTTTTATAGGATTTTTTCCCGTAATCTTTTTCCCTATTTTGATTGTATTTACACTTTCATAATAGGCACTTTGATTGTAATGTTTCCTTTTTCCTTCCCTTAAATTCGCTCTAGTGGGTTCTAGGGGATCTATATCTATAAAATACAACCCTTCTTCAAAAGAAGGAGCACTTAATTCTATTTCTCCGTATGGGTTAATTACAACGCTTCCACCATCGAAAACCAACTCATCTTGTCCACCTACATTATTGCAATAAGCAATCCAACTTGATAACTCTGATGCTCTAGTTTTGAGCATTTCGAACCTTACCTTATTTCTTCCCTTATAAAAAGGAGACGAAGAAAGATTTAAAATCAAATTGGCTCCGTTTTGGGCTAAGGAAACAGCCGGTCCATTGGGAACCCACAGATCTTCACAAATTGTTATTCCTATTTTGATCCGTTCAATTTCCATTAAAAAAGGTGTTCTACCGGCAGTAAAATATCTTTTTTCGTCAAAAACAGAGTAGTTTGGTAAGAACATCTTTTTATAACTACCATAGATTTCCCCTTTATAAATAACAAAAGCAGTGTTGTAGGATTCAACATCCCAGTCAACAGCACCTAAAACTATTACAACATCTTTAGATTCGCTAAAATCTTGTATTTCTTCTATACTTTTCAAAGAATCCCTTAAAAATTGAGTTTTTAAGATTAAATCTTCGGGAGGATAACCATTTAGAGTTAATTCTGGAAAGAGTATCAGATCGGCACCTTTTTCGTCTGCCTTAGAGATGAAATCTTTTATCTTTTCAATATTTCCCTGATAATCGCCAACTGTGGAATTCATTTGGGCCAAAGATATTCTTATTTTCATAGCTAATTTGTGCTTTTAGTTGATTTTTTAAAAGCACAGGCCTCCTTTTTTGGTATTGAAAAAAAGAAACACCAATATATTTTACCATTCTTGCCATAATAAATCAAATTTTCTATTTATGATGTCAGCTAACCCTTTATTTTTAATTATTACAACCATTTCGTCATTTTTCTCTCTTGCCCTGTAGGTCAGATTGTAACTTCCTATAATGACCATTTCTCCATCTATTGTTACACACTTTGCATGAATGTCATTTCTATACTTTATATTTATGCCTTGCATATATTTTAATGGTGATGTGTAGATTTTGTTCCAATCGTCGGATAGTATTTCAACAACTACATTATTGGAGGAAGCTTGTTCCAAGATATGGACGAAGTAGGGATCGGTGAAAGAATATGAAAAAACTTTTATAGAAATTTTGGATCTCTTAATCTCATTTAAAACTGAGTTAAGGACCTCTTTTGATGGCCCAGTTACTATTTTTACTTTCCCGAATTCTGTCGTGTTTAGGCGCTCATTGATTGCTTTTTTTGAATATCCAAATTTACCTCTTTGAAAGTTTTCATATTCAGCAAGAAAAACTTTTACGATCTTTTCATCTTCGGTGTAGATAAAGATGTTTAAATCTGTTAATAAACCGCTTGCAGTAAAATTTCCGGTTCCAAATAATACTGAGTTGTTATCAAAAATCATATATTTTTGATGTAGATAACCATCGGTGTTTTTGTCATATTTGATGTTTAAATTTAAATCACCAGAATATCCACCATCTTTTTCTAAAAATATTTGGTGATTTATAGCTGATAATTTTTTAGAAATTGTGTCATCCAAACTGAAAGATACAACTTTTACTGAAGTGCTCGTTGTTAGTTTTTGGTTTATAAAGTGTGCTAATTCTCCACCGGAGAAGAAGAGTTCATAGGAAAAAAGCGAGGTAAAGAAAGACAGAAATAATGCTGTTAAGATAAGTTTTGCTTTCAATGTTGTTAAACCTCCGTCCTGTGAACTTTTGAAGCTTTATTATAAAATTTCTTCTAAAACTTACTGTTAGCGCCCCTTCGCCCCGC
>NZ_AZRM01000009.1 GCF_002895605.1 Petrotoga miotherma DSM 10691 | reverse complement strand
TGTATCATCAAATATCATAGAAGAAAGAAAAATGCCCTGATGGCAGCAAAGATGAAAACGTTTTTGATATACAACAAGGAGTCGCCATTGGAATATTCATAAAGAATAAAAATTTAAGGGAGAAAAAAATTTACTATACCGATCTTTGGGGATTAAGAGAAGATAAATATCATTGGTTAGACAGGCACACAATAGATAATGTTAATTGGCAAGAAGTTAAACCTATTTCACCATTCTATTTCTTTGTTCCTAAAGATACCACATTAGAAGAAGAATATAATAAATTCTGGAAGGTTACGGATATTTTTCCATTAAATGGTGTCGGGATGACTACCGCTAGAGATAATTTTGTAATAGATATGGATAAAAGCAAACTAGAAGAAAGAATGCGTCGCTTCAAACACAGCGATAATTCAGATGAAGAACTTCATTCATCCTTCAATATAAGAAAAAAGAAAGGATGGAGTATCAGAAAAGCTTGGAATATGCTCCAGCCTATCTCTGATTCTGATTTGAAAAAATATATCAAGCCAGTTTTTTATCGCCCTTTTGATGTTCAATGGATTTTTTGGCATGATTCGGTAGTGTGGAGAACTGTTAAAAGAGTTATGAAACACATGCTAAAGGAAAATTTGGGATTGATAACTGTTAGGCAAGTTGCTGAGGGTATATTTAATCATGCTTATGTTACAAACACTATCATCGAGAGTCGTATAACATTAAGTAATAAGGGAATCGCATTTCTTTTCCCACTATATCTTTATTCTGACTTCGAGAAGAAAGCAAATATTGATCCAAATATTTACAAAACCCTATCTGAAAAATATAATAAAGAACTAACTCCAGAAGATATTTTTTACTATATCTATGCCATTCTTTACTCACCTACTTATCGTAAGAGATATGAAGAATTTTTACAATACGACTTCCCAAGAATTCCATTCGTAGACGATTATGAGGATTTTACTAAATTAGCTGAATTAGGCAAAGAATTAGTTGAATTACATTTAATGAGAAAGAGATTGCCAACAAGTGTAAAGTTTGATGTAATTGGTTCAAATATTGTTGAAAAAGTAAAGTATGAAAATGGTAAAGTATGGATTAACAAAGAGCAATACTTTGATGGTGTACCTGGGGAAATCTGGAATTTTTATATTGGCGGTTATCAGGTTTTAGATAAATGGCTTAAAAGCAGAAAGAATAGAAAATTAGAAAGCAAAGATATAGAGCAATTCCTCCAGATTGTTGAAATTATTAGAGAAACGATCAGGTTGATGAAGGAAATTGACAAATTTAATATTCCTTAAAAGGAATAAAGGTGAAAATCAATAAATGTCCGCCTGCGGAATACTTCGTCGATTTGCTCCTTATTCATTCATCATTCTAAGCATATAACTGTGGATAAAAGAAAAATTCAAGTTTTCCCCAATCCACCGGCTGATGAACTTCTTTCATCTGAAGGACGTTATATGCAAAGCTGTGCTTAAAAAAAGAAAAGGCCAATCTTGTGGAAAAGCTGGCATAAAGTAAAGGAGGGCCGAGAAAAACAAAATGAATGATAAAAAATGGTTCAACGAAGGTGTTGCACTCGGTGAGCTTGGGAGGTATGAAGAGGCGTTAAAGGCTTTTGAGAAATCCATTGAGATAAATTCACAGTATGTCGAAGCCTGGGTCAATAAAGGCGTTGCACTTAGCGAGCTTGAGAGGCATGAGGAAGCGCTAAAAGCTTACGAGAAAGCCATTGAGATAAATCCACAGTATGCCGAAGCCTGGTTCGGCAAAGGTTTTGAACTTGGTGACCTTGGGAGGCATGAGGAAGCGCTAAAGGCTTACGAGAAAGCCATTGAGGTAAATCCACAGTATGCCGAAGCTTGTTTCGGCAAAGGTTTTGAACTTGGTGAGCTTGGGCGACATAAAGATGCACTAAAGGCTTACGAGCAAGCAATCGAGAGAAATCCACAGTATGCCAAAGCCTGGTTCGCCAAAGGTGTTGCACTTAGCGAGCTTGAGAGGCATGAAGAAGCGCTAAAAGCTTTCGATAAAGCCATTGAGATAAATCAACAGTATGTCAAAGCCTGGTTCGCCAAGGGTGTTGCACTCGGTGAGCTGGGGAGGCATGAAGAGGCAATAAAGGCTTTTGATAAAGCCATCGAGATAAATCCACAAGATGACAAAACCTGGTTCGCCAAAGGTGTTGTGCTTAGCGAGCTAGAGAGACATGAAGAGGCGACAGAAGCTTACGAGAAAGTTCTCGAGATAAATCCACAGTATGCCAAAGCTTGGTTCGGCAAAGGTTTTGAACTTGGCAAGGTTGGGAAACATGAAAAAGCACTAAAAGCTCACGAGAAAGCCATCGAGATGAATCTACAGTATGCCGAAGTCTGGTTCTACAAAGGTGTTGCACTTGGCAAACTTGAGAGACATGAAGAGGCAATAAAGGCTTTTGATAAAGCCATCGAGATAAATCCATATTATGTCGAAGCCTGGGTTAACAAAGGAGTTGATCTCGGCGAGCTAGAGAGACATGAAGATGCGCTAAAGGCTTACGAGAAAGCCATCGAGATAAATCCACAGTATGCCGAAGCCTTGTTCTACAAAGGTGTTGCACTTAGCAAGCTTGAGAAACATGAAGAAGCACTAAAGGCTTACGAGAAAGCCATCGAGATAAATCCACAGTTTGTCGAAGCCTGTTTCAACAAAGGTGTTGCACTTAGCAAGCTTGAGAAACATGAAGATGCGCTAAAGGCTTACGAGAAAGCTATCGAGATAAATCCACAGTTTGCCGAGGCTTGGTTTGCCAAAGGTGTTGCACTTGGTGAGCTTGAGAAACACGAAGATGCGCTAAAGGCTTATGAGAAAGCTATCGAGATAAATCCACAGTTTGCAGAAGTTTGGTTTGCCAAAGGTGTTGCACTTGGTGAGCTTGAGAAACATGAAGAGGCGTTAAAGGCTTACGAAAAAGCCATCGAGATAGCTCCACAGTTTGTCAAAGCCTGGGTCAACAAAGGTGGTGAACTTGGTAAGCTTGGAAGACAAGAAGAGGCGTTAAAGGCCTCCGAGAAAGCCATTGAGATAAATATACAGTTTACTGAAGCCTGGTACGCCAAAGGTGTTGCGCTTGTTAAGCTTGGGAGACATGAAGAAGCGTTAAAGGCTTTTAATAAAGCCATTGAGATGAATCCACAGTTTGCCTTGGCATACACCCTCTTGGGAGAATTATCCTTTAAACTTGGAAATCTCAAAGAGGCTTCTGAAAATGTTAAAAACGCTCTCAATATAGATCGGGATCTTGTTCCTGCATTGAGTTTACAAGGCAGAATCAAAATCGAAAAAAAAGACTATGATGCTGCAAGTGAATCCTTTAAAAAGGCAATGTATTTGGATATAGGTAATCCAATACATTTCCTCTGGGATATATACGCTAACTATCTTAAGGCAGAATTCTCCTTGGATTCAAAAGATAAAAAGTATCAAGAAGAAGTAGCCACAATCATAAGAAACCTGGAAAAGATGAATGAAACGTTGTCGAAAAACCAAAAACAGGAAAAAGAGATGAGGGCGTATGTCCTGTATTTTTTAGGGCACTTCTACCTTAAAAGCAATGACATTTTTACAGCAAAAGAAAAACTTGAAGGGTGTGTCAAGTTAAAATCAAAAACCCCAATAGAGGCACCCGCTCGTGAATTGCTCGGCAATATCTGGAACTATCGAATTAAGCCACCCTGGTGGCGCTGGTGGTTAAATTCCCCTTTACATCGCTGGCTTAAGAGGATCGGATTTTTCATTCTTTTACTGCTTATTTTTGCATTGTTGCTGCTTCACCCATTTATTCCTGGCTGGTTTCCTTCTCTTCAAATAAACTGGTCTCTTTATGCATTTCTTATTGTATTTTTAATCATTATCCTTGTTTCACCAAGCATAGAACACATTCGGGCAAGAGATATTGAAGTAGAATTGCGTTCCCCTCCTCCCTATGAGCCTGTTCTATCTCCCGTGGTAATGGGAGAAATAATGAAGGAGATAGAAGTAAAATACTTGGCGAAATACTTGGAATCGAAATAACTGAGGTGAATAACAATAGTAAAACCCCAGGTGTTGATCCTACCTGGGGTTTTGATGGTTATTACTCATTATTCAGCGTATTCACCTGTCTCCTTTAATCCTTTTTCTAAAGTATTCACGATGGCATCGTATGTTTCATCTACAGTCGCCATATCGTTTAGGAAGTTAGCAAATACTGTGCTGATATCGTTTCTTATATCGTTCCATGCGGCTGGCTTTGGATCTGGGATAGCAGTTTCTAATTCTTTTAGTGCAATAGTTGGCTTATCATCTGTTGCCGTATAGGTTTGCCACTGTGGAACCTCTTCAACATCTCTTCTTATTGGAACATATCCCGTATTTATAGACCAGTAAGCAACATTAACGGGATCCATCAAAAATTTCATGAATCTCCATGCTGCGTCTTTTTGATCTTGACCTACCCAGTTAAACATTATCAAATCTGTTCCAGCTATAGGAGAGTGAGGAACACCATCTACGGAAGGTAATGGAGCCCAAGCAACACCGTGTTTTCCTCTGGAGGATTGTTCAGCATAAGTTAAACCTGCCACCGTTCCCATGTATGCAGCTATTTCTCCAGAGCCGAACTGGGGATCCAAATAGGCGTTTTGGAACAAAGCGTATCCGGAATCTTTCAGGTTCTTTATGTAACTCAAAACCTCTTTTGTTTTCTCTTCGGGTAAAACAATCTTGTATTTGCCATCGCCGACGTATTCTAAAAATGTTGCGTTATGTGCATATAAAAATATTTGAAAATCATCGATAAAGTTTCTTGCACCTAATCCGTATTGATCCATTTCTCCATCCATATCCAAATCCATTGTTAAAAGTTCACTTACTTCAAATAATTCATCCATGGTTTTGGGGGGATTAACTCCAAATAGGTCAAAGAGATCCGGGTTATAATAATAAACGTAAACAGATTTGTTGAATGGGATTCCATATACTGTGTCTCCCCATGTAACTAAATCCTTTAGAACAGGGAATATCTGATTATCCCAAGCTTCTTTAAACTCAGGATCCTTTTCAATATATCCGTTAAGTGGTTGCACTACATCAGAAAAAAGGTACATTGCGGTCCAGTTTCCATAAGCTTGAGATAAAGTTGGGAGGTCTGTAGTACTTCCTTGGGAGTAAGCGGTGATCGTAGAAAGTAACTTTTGGTTTAAGGCACTGTAGTTTCCCACATATATGGCTGAGACATGGACATCTGGGTTTTCTCTATTAAAAGTGTCGACTAAGGAATTCAACGTCTCTCCCAGTTGTCCCCCCCATAGCGTGCCAAAACTCAATTTCAACTTGAGAAAAAGCAAAAGAAACAAGTAAAACCGTAAAAAGAATAGAAACAACTTTCTTCATTCCGAACACCTCCTCATAAGTTTTGGATAATTTTTTCTGTTTCTTTGTACAATTGGTCAAAATTACCAATATTCGATATTTTAAAATCACAACGCTCAGAGTTTATGTATTCTTGGGATTTAACGATGTTTCTTGCTTTCTCCAAGGGGATACCGCGATTTTCTGACAGTCTTTCAATACGTAATTCTTCTGGGGCATCTACGTAGATAATTTTATCGCATAATTTGTCCAATCCTATTTTGAAAAGCAAAGCTGCATCTACAATTATTATATCATTTTTATTTGAAATTTCTTTCAGTATTTGTTCAGTTTTTTTAAGAATTTCTGGATGGACTATCTTATTCAATAATTCTAACTTTTCTTTGTCTGAAAAAACTATTTCGCCAAGTTTTGATCTAGAAATATTGTTATCATCATCGAATATTTCTTCTCCAAAATTTTCTTTTAATTTCTCTTTAATAAAAAAATAGGTTAAGACCTCGTGTCCTAACCTATCCACATCGATTATGGATGCCTTATCTCCGTATATATTTTTTATTATCTTTGATACAGTGCTTTTTCCAGATCCTGCAGGGCCTGTAATTCCTATTACCATTTTTACATCGTCACCTGTTTTTTGTTTTTAAGTTTGTTTTCTACCTCAATGCTGAAATCTTCGTAACCTTTTCTTCCCATCAAAGCATAAGTAACCTTTTTACCTAATTCGACGCCCGGTTGGTCATAAGGGTTTATCTCTAATAGATTTCCCATTACTGCTGTTTGAAATTCATATGCGAATATGAATTGTCCCACATTGAAGGGATTGATCTGAGGAAAAATAACTTTTAGATTTGGTCTATTGTTTTCTGTCAAAGCGTATTCCGTACCAGCTAGTTCTGTATTCAAAAGGGCTGAAAGATTTTTACCTCCCAGATAAGATAACTCGGGAAGATCACAGTGTATGTTAGGGATTTTTATGTTTCGTTCGAAATTTTCTAGTTGTATGAAAGTGATTACTTTATCGTAAGGCCCTTCGTTGTATAGTTGAACTTGGGAATGTTGGTCTGTTGTTCCTAATGCTTTTATTGGAGTTTGCCCAACGTTCACGATTTCACCTTTTAAATTGTATTTTTTCCCCAGACTTTCTGCCCATAATTGTCTGTACCAATCAGCTAGTAGATACAATTTGTTTGAGTAGGACATCATTACAGAAATATTGTAACCTTTCTGGTAATATAGATAATGCACTAAGGCGTTAAAAGCCGCAGGATTTTCCCAAATATTTGGATTGGTAACCCTTTTGTGCATTTCTTTGGCACCGTTGTATAAATCAATTATATCTATTCCACTTGCCAAAGCTGATAATAAGCCAACAGGGGTTAAAACACTAAACCTACCGCCAATTGAAGGAGGTATATCTAAAGTTTTTATTCCCTCCTCTTCAGCTAGCTTCTTTAATATACCTTTTTCAGGATCGGTGGTGAATAGAAAGTGTTTTTTTGGATCTAATCCGTATCCTTCGATTATTCCTCTTGCAACTAGATAATTTGCCATGGCTTCTGCTGTTGTACCGGATTTTGATATAACATTGAACAGAGTAGTCTTTGGATCGATTTGGTCCAAAACTGATGCTATAAAATCGGGGTCAACATTATCCAGGATGAAAATTTTAGGAGTTTTTCTTATTTCTTTAGACAAAGCGTTATAATGCAATGGATTAAGGGCTGTTTGCAGCGCTTGATTTCCTAATGCAGAACCACCTATGCCTAAAACTACTACACTTTCAAAACTTTGTATCCACGTTTTTAAATCCAAAACTCTATCTATGTAAACCCTTGTGAAAGGTAGATTCAAAAAGCCAGGATTGTTTTGTTTTATCGTTTCCACAATATCTTGAACTCTGTTGGCTTGGTCGTTTATTTCTTCTTCAGTTAAGCCATTTTCAATATTGGGATGGAAAACATTTGAAAAATCAAATTTTATTCCATTCATCTTTTTTCCCCCTTCTTGCGTTTAAATTATACTTTCAATATCGTATCAAACTGGCAATTTCTAAATCTTTTAGATTTTCCCTTGGGTTTAGGTAGGTTAGTTCAGCAAGACAGACAACACCAACGGTTTTCCCTCCGGCTCTGTCTATTAATTCCTTTATCGCTTTTGTAGTACCTCCAGTGGCTAACACATCATCAACGACTATCACCTTTTCGCCTTTATCTATCGCGTCAATATGCATTTCCAGAGATGTTTGACCATATTCTAGTTCATAAGAGATCGAATAAGTTTTGTAAGGTAGCTTTCCTGGTTTTCTTATGGGAACGAATTCTTTATTCATGATGTAAGCTAAAGGTGTGGCAAATATAAACCCCCTCGACTCGGGGGATACGATACAATCAAAATCCCACTCTTTTATCAATTCAGCGATTTTTTCGACTGAATACTTAAAAACTTCTGGATTTTTCAAAAGTGGGGTGATATCTCTGAATATAACGCCTTTTTCCGGAAAATCTGGTATATCTCTTATCCATTTTTTTAGGTCTACTATCTCCATGAGTTATCCTCCTAATACCTTTCTATTCTTATTTTTGTGCCAATTCCATGCGTCAGATATTATCTTTTCTAATTCCTTATGTTGAGGGTGCCAGTTTAAAACTTGTTCGGCTTTCTTTGAGGAAGCTATTAAAACAGCAGGATCACCAGACCTTCTTTCTACTACTTCGTAATTTATCTTTTTTGAAGTTACTTTTTCAGCTGTTTTAATAACCTCTAAAACGGTAAATCCTTGACCGTTACCTAAATTAAAAACGTCAGATTTTTCATTTTCCTTCATCCATTTCATAGCTAAAATATGGGCTTCTATCAAATCCATCACGTGAATATAGTCTCTAACGGGTGTGCCGTCCTTGGTTGGATAATCATCTCCATAAACGTACAACTTGTCTCTTTTTCCTAAAGCTGTTTCCAGGACTAATGGGATCAAGTGAGTTTCTGGCTCGTGAGCTTCGCCTATACTGCCATCATAATACGCCCCAGCGGCATTGAAATATCTTAAAGCTACATATCTTATAATATCAAGTTTGGAATACCAATTGAGAATCTCTTCAACCATTAATTTTGATTGACCATAGATGTTCGTAGGGTTCTTAGGTTGATCTTCAGTGATGGGGACTTTTTCTGGTTCTCCATAAACAGCTGCGGTAGAAGAAAAAACTATGTACCTACATTTATGTTTTTGCATGCTTTTTAAAAGGTTCAATGTTCCACATATATTGTTTTTAAAATATTTATTAGGTTCTGTCATAGATTCACCAACCAGTGAAAAAGCTGCAAAATGATATACCTCATCTATTTTGTAATTTTCAAATACGTAATCAATGTCTTTTTCGTTTCTAAGATCTCCTTCAACGACTTGTACGTCTTTAACAGCCCACCTATGGCCTTTTTCAAAGTTATCAAAAACTACTACTTCTTTATTTTGATCTTGCAGCCTTTTCACCAAATGAGAACCTATGTACCCAGCTCCTCCTGTGACAAGTATCATTAGGTCACCCCTCAAATCAAGCGTTAGCTCTAATGTTTAATATTTCTCCATCTTCCAATATTTCATCTTTTCCAGCTAATCTCCAAAGTCCCTGTTCTTTCACTTTTTCTTCGCTTCCGTATTTAATTAAGTCCTCATATTTCATAACCTCTGCACGAATGAAATTCTTTTCGAAATCAGAATGTATTTTTCCAGCGGCTTCCTTCATTGTACTGCCTTTTTTTACCGTCCAAGCTCTTACCTCGTCTTTCCCGACAGTGAAAAAAGAAATCAATCCAACATGATTATACACAATTTTTGCTAATCTTTCAACACCAGGTTCTTTAATTGATAAATCTTCTAAGAATAGTCTTTTTTCTTCTTCATTCTCAAGCTCGTTTATTTCTACTTCTATTTTTCCGTCTATTTCAATATACGCAAAATTTTGCTTTTTACATTCTTCGACTACCGGTTCCTTATATTCATAGCTATTTTTTGAAAATTGGTCATCGTCGACGTTGACACATACGATAATGGGTTTTAAAGTGAATAAAGCTAAAGAACCAACTAATTTTTTATCTTCCTCGCTCAAGTCCATTTTGGAAACGAAAACCTCATCCTCTAAAACTTCTTTTATTTTCAACAAAATTTTTTCTTCATTTTCTTCCGTCACTGAGAATTTTGTCTTTTTCTTTTGGGTTTCAAGCCTTTCTAATCGATTTTCTACAATTTCTAAATCTCTAAAAATTAGTTCCGTTTTCAATATTTCTAATTGTTTTATTGGATTATCAGCATTTTCTGGCCAAGGAACAGAGGGATTTTTAAAAGATCTTATGACCAAAAGCAAAGCATCAACATTTTGTATCATCTGAAAAATTCTCGTTTTTTCTTTCGGATCCCCCTTGTGGTCATAACTTGGTATATCTATAAAATCTAAGCTAGCGAAGATAACCTTTTTAGGATTGTATAAACGAGCAAGAGAATTAACTCTTTCATCTTTGATAATTGCCGTTCTTTTTATAGCCTCTCTTTTATAACTATCCTCTATTTTATAATCAGTTAAAAGGGAAAAAATAGTAGTTTTACCTGTTAACGGAAGGCCGAATATGCCTATTTCCACCTAATTCTCACCTCTTTTCTTCTTTTTTTACTAATTCCCAATATTTATCTAACTCTTCTAAATTTAAAGCTTCAAATTCTTTTCCATCTTTTTCAATTGCTTTTTCCATTTGGTTGAACCGTTCTATAAACTTCTCATTCGCCTTTCTTAAAGAAACTTCTGGGTCTATCTTTAAAAAACGAGCCAAGTTAACAAGTGCAAATAATAAATCCCCAAACTCTTCTTCTACCTCTGGTTGGGTTTTAGCTTCGTTAAGTTCGTCCACTTCTTCTTTTACTTTATCGAGCACGTCTTTCACTTCTACCCAGTCAAACCCTACCGCAGCAGCATTTTCTTGAATCCTTCTTGCTAAAGAGAGTGCAGGTAAGGCTTTGTTGAGTCTCCCGATTCTGCTAAAGTTCTTCTCTCCATTCTCTTTTGCCTTTATTTCCTCCCACCTGGCATAAGAATATCCTTTTTCATCTCCAAAAACATGGGGATGTCTTCTCACTAACTTATTGATCAGTTCATCTATCACTTCAATGGTAAAAAACTCATTGTTTTCCTCAGCAATAGTGGAATGGAAAACAACTTGGAGTAATATATCTCCTAACTCTTCTTTTATTTTTTTAATATCTTTTTCGTCAATAGAATCAACCAATTCATATGCTTCTTCAATTATATAAGGTTTCAAACTCTCATGTGTTTGGACTTTGTCCCAATCGCAACCTTTTGGTCCCCTTAGTCTTTTCATCACTTTCATAAGCTCTTCAAATTTTTCACCTAACTCCAAAATAATTCCTCCCGTATTGTACGTATTAGCTCCCCTATTTGTTATTTTGTTCTTTAAAGATTCGATTGTGTTCTTTGATCTTCCTTTTTTTATCCAAATAATAGAGTAACCATAAAGCAAAAGCTACTCCTAACAGCAAAGGTAATAAATATTTAAGGAAAATTTCAAGTACAACTCTCGATCTCAGTTCTTTTAAAGCTTTTTCAGTTTCTTCGGTTATATAATTGCGACTTTCAGCACCGTTGAGAAAGTATCTTGCCAACTGAGCATACTCTTTTTTATCCCAATTGTAGTAAGTTAACCCCAATTTAGACATTATTCTTCCGTTTTCCTTGTCGAGAGATAAAGCTTTTTGATAATATTCTATCCTTTTTTCGTAATTGTTTTCTATGTCACCTAAAAATTCGTATGTTTCAGAAAGAATCGATGAATCTTTTGAAACAGGAACTAAAGAAAGGGCTATTTCCTTTGATTTTTCTGTTTCTCCCATGTTATAAAAAATTTTTGAAAAGTACAGTAAGGTTTGAGAATTCTTCCCTTTTAAATTCATATAAGTATTATAAAGGTCTTGTATAATTTCGTAGTTATTTGTTTGAAAACTTATTTCAACCAAAGATTCAATTATTTTTTTATCGTAATTGTAAGTCAGATAGATTTCTTTTAAATCATTATAAGCTTTTTGAGGGTCATTATATATTTTAGATTTTGATAAGATTTGTGCTTCACAATAAACAGTAAAAGGAGTTTTTTCTCCCACAAGCTTTTCGATTTTTTCAGAATATTCAAAGATTTCTTCCACTACAGATGGGTCCAAAGAATTTTGCCAATATTGGAAATTGAAAAAAAGATACATAGAATTTATTATTATTGAATTGGGGTATTCTTCTAAGGCTTCTTCAAACAATTCGGTGGGTTCAAGGTAAACATAAGGGTCCAAGTCTTTTAATATCTTTAAGGTTGTCTCATCATCAGGAAACAACGTAAGATCTGAAAGTTGTAAATTATCTACGTACATTGGTAAACCCGTTTCCCATCGCTTCAACAAACCTCCAAGTGTCTTTAAATATGGGTCATCTGATTCATACATTGTTTGAAGATCTACGTAGTAAACAAAATCATCAAAAACTGTTGCGAAGTTCGATAACGTAAAAATAATAAAAAATGACAACACAACTAATTTTTGTCTCAAAACGCTCCTCCTAGGATGTCAAATAGTTTTAAAGGTTTTTGAAATTTTCATCAAGATATTCTTGTAGTGTAATTATACCATAAAGCTGTTTTCTAAGAAAGCTAACGAAGTAAATCATAATTCGATATCTTTGAAATAATATCATAATATCTTTCAATCTTTTTGAAGAAGAACAAAAAAACTTGAAATACATTTTTGGTTGTGGTATAATCTTATGAAAGCGATGACCTTTGGTCATTTTTATTTTATTAGAGGGCAAAAATATGAGGCGAAATAGTTTGGAGAAGAAAAATAAAGAGGAAAAGATGAATTTAATAATGAATGTAGCAGAAAAGATTTTTGTGGAAAAAGGTTACGAGAAAGCTACAATGACGGAAATTGCAAAAAGAGCTGATCTTGCAAAGGGAACGTTGTATTTGTACTTTTCAAGCAAAAAAGATCTATATTTTACTTCTGTTGAAAGAGCATTATCTACTTTGCTCAGGTCTATTATTGAAAAATTTTCCTCTTGTAAAAACGGTTTTGAAAAGGTTGTATCAATGGGGGAAACATACGTATCATTCAGCCTTGAATATGTTGATTATTATAAATTGATATTGAATTATGAAACCTTGGAAGTTCATTTCGATGATAAAGATCCCCATGTGAAGAAGGCATATGAAAAGAGTGAAGAGATTTTTAAATTATTAGTTAGCTCCGTTGAAGAAGGAATAAAAGATGGTTCAATAGACAAACGATTAGAACCTTTAAAGATCGCAATGGTTTTGTGGAGTGAGATAACAGGAATGGTTCAGCAAGTAAGCCTTCGAGAGACATTGTATGAAAAATGGACGGGGTTAAAACCTCTACAAATATATGAGTATTACATAGAAGTAACAAAAAAGATGTTGGCTTCTTTATCATAATCACGCATCTATCAAGAGAACTTTTACAAATTCATAAAATAACAGTCAGGAGGTATGTGGATGCACAAAGTCGTAATAACTGGAATGGGAACAATAAACCCTATAGCAAAAAACACACAAGAATTTTTAGAAGGATTAAAAGAAATGAGAAGCGGCATAGATAAAATAACTCAGTTTGATCCCTCGGATCATAAAGTTAAAATAGCTGCTGAAATAAAAGATTTTGACCCTCAAGAGTATCTGGATAGAAAAACAGCCAAACGTTATGATAGGTTTTTGCAATTAGCTATTGCTGCCTCAGATGAGGCTATTGAAGATGCCGGGTTGTCTCAAGATGAAGATTGGAGAGAAAATGCTGCAGTAATAATAGGTTCGGGGATAGGTGGTTTTAAAACGTTGTATCATGAGTTTGGAGTCATGAACGAAAAAGGTCCGAAGTATGTTAGCCCTTTTTTAATACCAATGATGATTGCCGATATGGCAAGTGGAGTTGTTTCTATAAAGCATAAATTAAAGGGACCAAATTTTACTACGGTTAGCGCTTGTGCTTCAGCTGTCCATTCAATAATAAGTTCTGTGATGTTGGTAAGGAATGGAGAAGTTGATGTGGCCATAACTGGAGGTTCCGAGGCGGTTATTGATCCTATGCCAATAGCGGCTTTTGCTAATATGATGGCTCTTTCTCAAAGAAATGATGAACCTCAAAAAGCATCAAGACCTTTTGACAAAGATAGAGATGGGTTTGTTATGGGAGAAGGAGCTGGTATATTAGTTTTAGAATCAGAAGAACATGCAAAGGCAAGAGGAGCAAAGATTTATGGATATATAGCAGGATATGGAATGACAGGTGATGCTTACCATATTAGTCAATCTGATCCAGAAGGTGAAGGTGCTGCAAGGGCAATAAAGAACGCCTTAAAAATGGCTGAATTAGATCCTTCGAAGGTGGATCTTATAAATTGTCATGCCACTAGTACTCCTGTTGGTGATAATTCAGAAGTAAAAGCTATTAAAAAAATATTCGGCGAATTTGCCGATAAGCCGTATTTACAATCAACTAAAACTTTAATAGGACATACTTTGGGAGCTGCTGGTGCAATTGAATTAATAGCTTCAGTTATAGAAAGCCATAATCATTTTGTTCATGGAATGCCAAATTTAGAAGAGCCCGATGAAGAGATGAAAACACTTAATATCCCAAGAGAGACTCAAGACGCTAAAGTGGACGTAATTTTAAAGAACTCCTTTGGGTTTGGAGGACACAATGCGTCTTTAATTTTTGTTAAATCATAAAAGGGGGCACAATTATGCCTAAAATAGGAATAGTAACCGATAATACCTGTGACATTGATCCAAAACAATTAGAAGAAATGGGGATAGGTTGCGTTTCTTTGTATGTAAAGTGGAAAGATAAGTTTGAAAGAGCTGTGGATATTGATGTAGACGACTTCTATGAGTTTTTAAAAACATCTGACTATATACCTGCCACTTCACAGCCCACGCCTCAAGATTTTGAAGAAGTATATAAAAAAATGTTGAAAGATTACGATGAGTTAATATCTGTCCATCTTTCAGGAAAACTGAGTGGCACGTATAATTCTGCTAGGATAGCTGCTCAAAATCTCGATGAAAAAAGGATCCATATAGTGGAAAGTTATGAAGCGACATGGGGATTAGGTTATTTAGTACTAGAATTAAAAAAACTTATAGACTCAGGAGATTATAGTATAGAAGATTTGAAAAGTTTCGTGGAACATTTTCAAGAAAAAGTAAATGTATATTTTACCGTAGGAAGTTTAAATTATCTTGCAAAAGGTGGAAGAATAGGGAAAGCAACCGCCTTTGTGGGTAGTATGTTAAACATTAAGCCATTGTTAAAACTAGATAATGGTGAAATATTGCCCGTTAAAAGAATTAGAGGATACAATAAAATAATTAAAGAGCTTAGCACATTGGCAATGGAAGAAAAAGGCAAAGGAGAGTTAAAGAATATAACCGTTGAACATACAGGGAGCTTGAAATTAGGTGGCGATTTGTTGGATGAAGTAGTTAAATTGGGAGTCCCGAGGGAAAAGATCATCTTTGAACCGATGGACATAATAATAGGTATGCATTTAGGACCTGATTCCGGTGGAATAGTAACTACATGGGAGTGAAAAATTATGAATATAGAGGAAATAATGAAAATATTGCCCCATCGCTATCCTTTTTTGCTTGTTGATGGGGTATTAGAGTTAAACGAAGAAAAGATCAAGGCGTTTAAAAACGTGAGTATTAACGAACCTTTTTTTCAAGGCCATTTCCCAAATTATCCCATAATGCCGGGAGTACTCATAGTTGAGGGTATGGCTCAAACCGCCGGGTTATTGCTTATGAAAGATATGGATGAGAATGTAATTCCTTTATTTACAGGTATAGATAAGGCACGATTTAAAAAAGAAGCAAGACCTGGAGACAAGCTGATATACGATTTAGAGATTCTACAGAGGAAAGCAAACATGTTCAAATTAAAGGGAATAGCTACTGTTGAAGGACAGGTATGTGCCCAAGCAGAAATAATGGTAGGTATCAAAAAGAGTTGAAGATGGAGGTGCTGATTTGGAACCCGTAAAAAATAGAGTTACTGACTTATTGAAAATCAAATATCCCATATTAGAAGGCGGAATGGCATGGGTGGGTACTGCAAAATTGGCTGCAGCTGTTTCTAATGCTGGCGGATTAGGAACTATAGGTTCTGGAAACATGGATGCAAAACTTTTAAAGAAACAGATTGATTCAATCAGAGAAATGACCGATAAACCTTTTGCCGTGAACGTTATCATGCTTAATCCTCATATAGACGAAGTCATAGATCTCATAATTCAAGAAAAAGTTCCGGTTGCTATTTTGGGGGCTGGAAATTCTAGCAAATATATTCCTATGCTTAGAGAAAATGGGATAACAACCTTAGCGGTAGTTTCCTCAGAAAATCTAGCTTTGAGGTTAGAAAATGCAGGGGCGGAAGCTATAATAGGTGAAGGTATGGAATGTGGTGGACACATCGGAGATGTAACTACCATGGTTTTAGTTCCAAAGCTTTCTAGCATTTTGTCGGTTCCTGTAATAGCAGCCGGTGGAATTGCTAACGGGCCTGGTGCGGTTGCAGCTTTATCCTTGGGAGCAGAAGGTATTCAGATGGGAACTCGTTTTATAGCTACATATGAATGTGAAGCCCATGAAAATTACAAAGAAAAAATAATAAATGCGGGTATTAGGGACACTATAATTACAGGTCAGAAAATGGGTCATCCAGCTCGCATAATAAAAACAAAATTCGGTAAAAAAATAGCGAAGTTAGAATCATCATCTCCTGAAGAAGCCGAAGAAGCTTTGGTAGGTAGCCTTATGAAGGCTTTCTTGTATGGTGATGAAGAAAGTGGGTCTTTCATGGCAGGGCAATCCGCTGGTTTGATCGATGAAATAAAAAGTGTTAACGATGTTATTGAAGATGTAATGTCGTATATTTTGAAAAATTATGACTTAGAAAATAATGTCGATGAAAGGAGGAGATAAGTTTTGCGATGTTTTGTTTTTACAGGACAAGGATCCCAATACCTGGGTATGGGAAAGGATATATTGGAAAAAAAGCCTGAATATGAATTGTATTTTGATAAAGTAAAAAATAAGATTGGATTGGACATAAAAAGTATAATATTTGGGACTGATGAAAAAGAGCTTACCTTAACCCAAAATGCCCAAGTCGCTATACTCACAATTAGCTATATGAAATATTTGAATGCTTTAGAAGAAGGCCTCAAACCTGATGTGGTAGCTGGTCATTCTTTAGGAGAATGGACAGCACTTTTAGCCGCAAAAATGATCGATTTTGAAGAAGCAATTGAAGCGGTTTATTATAGGGGATTGTACATGAGTGAAGCCTTTGAACCAGGAAAAGGCGGTATGGCAGCGGTAATAGGTATGGATTTAAATGAGATTGAAAAAGTTTTATCCAATTATCCAAACGTCCAAATAGCCAATTACAATTCTCCCTCACAAGTTGTAATAAGTGGGGAAATGGAAGAACTTTTGATCTCTATGGAAAAGCTCAAGGAAGAAGGAGCCAGAAAGGTTGTTCCGTTGAATGTAAGCGGTCCGTTTCATTCGAAATTTCTAAAAGATGCAGAAGAAAGGTTAAGAAGAAGAATTGAGCATATAGAATGCAAAAAGCCAACGGTTCCCATTGTTCAGAATGTAACGGCAAAGTTTGAAACTGATCCTGATATCATAAAGGAAAATGTAATAAAGCAAATAACTTCACCTGTTAGGTGGATAGAATGTGTTGAGGAATGTGTAAAAAACGGTGTGGATGAATTTGTTGAAATTGGACCAACAAAAGTGCTCACAAAATTTATTAAACAAATAAATAAAAACGTTAAACTACTTAATATATAAAAAATCGGGGGTGTTCCCTTTGAAATTAAATCAAAAGATTGCAATCGTAACAGGTGGCTCTAGAGGAATAGGAAAAGAAATATCAAGGAATTTCATAAAAGAAGGAGCCACCGTAATAGCGATCGCTGTAGATGAAAGACCTCAAATAGAAGAAAACGAAAAAAGTGATTTTCCAGAAGATAGGTTCATTTATTACAAAGCAGATATAACTGATTTTAGTACTGTTAGTGAAATTGTGACTCAGATATATAACAGATACCAAAAAATAGACATATTAGTAAACAATGCCGGAATGGCAAAAGATAACTTCTTGATTATCATGAAAGAAGAGGATTTTGATAAAGTAATACAAGTAAATTTAAAAGGAACATTTATAATGACAAAAGCAGTTGCAAAGATAATGAGAAAACAAAAGTTTGGCAATATCATAAGCATGGCAAGCGTTGTAGGTATTGAAGGTAACATTGGCCAAACTAATTATTCAGCAGCAAAAGCAGGTATAATAGGAATGACAAAATCTTGGGCGAAAGAACTTACAATGAAAGGAGAAAATATCAGAGTAAACGCCATAGCACCAGGATTTGTTAGAACAGGAATGACAGAAAGTTTAAAAAAAGAATTGATAGAGTATGTTGTAGAAAATACGTGTTTAAAACGATTGGGAGAACCTCAAGATATAGCCAACTTAGCCGTATTTTTAGCCAGTGATGATTCTTCCTTTATAACGGGACAAGTTATAAGGATAGATGGTGGATTAAGAATTTAATCATAAAGAATAAAAATCCCGAGGCTGTACATTAAATGACCTCGGGATTTTGTTTTCAAAAGAGATGATACACTTTAAAGATTGAAACAGTTATAAGCGCCGTTACCGACATAATCTTGATTAGTATATCCAAAGAAGGACCAACAGTGTCTTTCAAAGGATCTCCAACTGTATCCCCCACGACTGTTGCCTTATGGGCATCCGTACCTTTTCCTTCTCCTTCGACGCCCCCGGCTTCTATTCTCTTTTTAGCGTTATCCCAAGCACCTCCAGAATTGGCAGAAAATATTGCTAACATAACACCACTAAGAGTAGTACCTATTAAAAGTCCTCCTACAAAGTTTGGCCCGAGTAAAAATCCAGAAATTATAGGCGTTAATGTCGCAATGAGGGCAGGGAATTTTATTTGACTTAGCGAACCTTCACTACTAATCCTGATACATCTTTCGTAATCGGGGTCTGTCGTTCCCTCCATCAATCCAGGTATTTCTTTAAACTGTCTTCTTACCTCATCAACCATCTTGTTAGCTGCATTTACTACGGCATTTATTAGAAAAGAACTAAAAAAGAAAGGTAGTGCAGCACCAAAAATAGCTCCAGCTATTGTTCTAGAATCTATCATGTTCAAGATCAAGATATTTTCTAAATGTCCTACTCCTCCATCTCCAGGACCGGCTTGAGAATAAATAAAAGATGCAAAGAGAGCTAATGCCGCTAAGGCAGCGGAACCGATAGCAAAACCTTTACCTATAGCAGCTGTTGTGTTCCCCACGGAGTCTAGTTTATCGGTTATCTCTCTAACCTCTGGCGGCAATTTTGACATTTCGCTTATCCCACCAGCATTATCTGCGATTGGACCGTACGAGTCAACTGAAACCGTTGCTGCAACGAAAGAAAGCATACCCATAGCGGCCATTGCTACCCCATACAATCCTGCTATTTCAAAGGATACAAGGATTCCTAACATCAAAAGGAAAACAGGCAACAGAACGCTTTCCATTCCTAATGCTAATCCCTTTGTAATTACAATAGCCGGACCACCTTTGGCAAATTCGCTCAATTCCTTTGTAGGATGGTATGCATCATTGGTGTAATATTCTGCTATAAGCCCCATGAAAATACCATCTATTATACCGATGACAGCTGCCAACCAAGGTGAGAAGTATCCCAATCTGAAGCCGATATTTTGAAATTCTGTAGCACTAATGCCTCCCAAATAGAAAAAGCTAAGGAAAAAGGTTATAATTAAAGTTAAAAATGCCGATGTCATCAAAGAGATATTTAAATCTCTATGAGGATCATCGGAAGGCTTTTTTAAGATTATATACAATATCCCAATCATCGAAGAAATTAATCCTAGCGATATAAAAAGTATCGGATAGTAAGTTAATCTCATAGTTGCATCATAAGAAAGGTTTTGAGGTCCCAAAAGGAAATGAGAATACAATATTAGAACTATAGATGAAATTACGGCACCTACATAACTTTCCAACAAATCAGCCCCAAGTCCTGCAACATCTCCAACGTTATCTCCGACGTTATCAGCGATAGTCGCGGGATTTCGTGCATCATCTTCCGGTAGAGCTAATTCTGTTTTTCCAACTAAATCTGCTCCCATGTCTGCAGCTTTTGTGTAAACTCCTCCTCCAACCCTATCAAACATAGCGATTATTGAGCATCCAAGAGCGTATCCTGAAACAGTCATGGTGAAAGGAATGTAATTTATTCCCAACCAGTTGACTTTTATTACCAAATTTTCTGCAGAAAGCTGTCCCAGCCAATTTCCAAAAATAATGTATACTAAAAATAAACCTAATAGAGCCAATCCAGAAACGCTGAGTCCCATAACGCTTCCGCCTTGAAATGCAACTTTCAAAGTTTTTCCTACACTTTTCTCTGTTCGAGCCTTATTGCTAACTCTGACGTTAGCGTAAGTAGCTATTTTCATACCTATGTATCCAGCAAGGGCACTCATAAAAGCTCCCATTACAAAAGCGACTCCAACATACCATTCTACCACGATACCTAAAGCTAGAGCGATAAATATACCATAAATTGATAATACTTTAAGCTCATGGTTAACAAAGGCGGAAGCACCAATTCTAATAGCCTTTGCAATGTGTTGCATCCTCTCCGTACCTTCATCTAATACAACGACCTGTCTAAAGTTAACACTAGCAAAAATTAAAGCGATAATAGGAACTATTGCCAAAATCCATAGACTACCCACTGTTTCACCTCCGAAGTGTTGTGAGATTTTAGTTATAACATACTACCCCATTTTATTATATCATTTTCTATTCGAAAAAATAAGTTTTAAAAATAACAATTAAATGTGATTAGGAGCAATTAAACGACTTTAGAAACAATTAGAAGGATATTTCTTCCAAATGGTATATATTGTTTTTTAAATCACTTTTGATAAAATAGATAACAAAGAGCAGCATTTTTAAGGGGAATTTATATATGTATTGTGTTAAATATCACAAAAAAGGAGGAGTTAATTTGTTATCTGATATGAGTTTAAAAGAATTTTTAGAAAAGCTTTCGTCCAACGAACCAGCTCCCGGGGGTGGAAGTGCAGCGGCGCTAGCGGGTTCTATAGCAGCTAGTTTGGGATGCATGGTAGCAAATTTAACTATCGGCAAAAAAAAGTACGAAGAAGTTGAAGAAGAAATGAAAAATTTGAAAGTAAAATTGGAGGAGTACAGAGACAAATTTCTTCAGCTCATGGAAGAAGATGCCGAAGCTTTTAATGAAGTAATCGATGCCTTAAAACTTCCAAAAAGTACTGAAGAAGAGAAAAAAGCTAGAAATGAAAAAATCCAAGAAAAGACAAAAAAAGCCACACTTGTTCCTCTACAAATAGCCAAAGATGCGTTGGAAGTCATGGAACTTTCGGGGGTTACAATAGAAAAAGGTTATAAAATGGCTAAAAGTGACGCAGCTATTTCCCTTGTAATGGCTAAAGCAGCTGTTGAGGGTGGATTATACAATGTAAAAATAAATCTTCCATCGATTAAAGACGAAGATTTTCTAAGAGACATTAACAGTCAAATTGAAAAAATTGAGGGAGAAGCAAACACTCTTCAATTAAGACTGCTTTCTAAAGCTAATATATAATAAATAAAGGGGGTGGAACATAATGGCCGGAAAAGAAAATTTAAGAGAAGAATTAATGAAAAAGAAGAAAACTTTAGAGGCACAGAAAAAATCTATAGAAAAGTACATGGGCCCTCATGAACATGATGAATCTCTTGAAAAAGAATGGGAAAGGATTAACCAAGAGTTAGAGCAAATAGAAAAACAGTTGGAAGAAATAGAGAAAACATAAAAAATTGGCCGGGTTTTTCTTACCGGCCATATGTTTATAAAACTCATTTGATAGGGATTTTAGGGGTGAAAATAAGTTTGATTTTCCAGCAATTCCTCGTTTGGTACGTTTCGAATTTCCCTCGCGGGAACGCCAACGTATATTTTTTTTGGTTCTAAATTTTTAGTAACCACACTCCCCGCACCAACCAAAGCATCTTCTCCAATTATTATTCCTGGTAATATTGTTGCGTTGGCCCCTATTCTTGCCCCTTTTTTGATAGTAGGACCTTTGAAAAGCGCTTTTCTCTTCTCTGTTCTTCCCAAAAATTGATCGTTGGTAAAGGTAACTTCCGGAGCTATGAAGCAATAATCTTCTATTGTAGATATGGCTGTAATGTAAGCCTCTGTTTCTATCTTTACGTAGCTACCTATTTTACTTTTATTTTCTATTGTTGCTCCTTTTCCGATGATAGTATGTTCTCCGATTTCCACATCTTCTCTTATACTCGCTAAATCTCCAATAAAAACATCATTTGATATTTTAGTACCTTTATATAAGAGGCAACATGCTCCTACGATTACATTATTGCCCAAAATTAAAGGAGAAAGATCTTTTGTTTCAGTAGTGGCAGAATTTTTAGCTTTAAGAGGCGATTTACCTATTATACAATTATCCGATATTGTACAGTTTTCTCCAATAATACTGCCTTCTTTTATTATTACATTGTTTCCAATGATAGTACCTTTTTGAATAACGACATCTTCTTCAATTATTGCATTGTAACCTATTTTAACGTTAGCGTCAATTTTAGCGCTTGTAGCTATATAAGACGACATTTCTATCCCCCTTTAGCGGCATAAAAATTGATTTTAATTATACTCTTTTAAAACTTCTTCTATTATTTTATCATCTATCAAACCTTTAACAGTTTTCCCCTTTTTGATCCTTTGTCTGATTTCAGTGGATGAAATTTCAACAATAGGACTTTCCAATTTTATATACTCAAAATCTACGCTGTAGGGACTTTTTTCTTCGAAATATCTGGGATAAACTACTAGTTTTACTTTTTTTACTATTTCTTCCCATTTATACCATTTGTGAAAGTTTTTAAAGGAGTCTTCGCCGATCAAAAGATAAATATTTTTATCAAAATTCATTAAATACTCTATGGTCCTGATTGTGTATGATGGTGAAGGTAGTTTGCTTTCTATGTCGCTTACTTCGAAATAATACTCAAAAAAAACCCTCTCACACCAAGAAAACCTCTTATCGAAATTTGCTATGAAATCTATGCTCTTGTGTGGGGGATTTTTAGACGGTACTATTAAAAACCTTTCAGGTTTGAATTCATCATAAGCTATTTCAGCGATTATTCTATGACCTATATGAGGAGGGTTAAAACTACCGCCAAAAAGCATTAACATGACAAACACCTTTTCTTATGGTATATATTCAAAAGCAAAATTTCCAATGTACACCGTATCTCCTTCTTTAACTCCCGCATCTGTTAAAATTTTATTCAATCCATTTTTCTCTAATGTATTTAAAATTAACAGACGAGAATCCTTTTGGTTGATATCGTATCTAGTTAACAACTTTTCGATACCATCTCCAACTATTTCAAACGTTTCGTTATCCCATTTTATAACGTTGATTTTTATAAAAGGATCAGGTTCATAGCTGACGGGTTGTATTTTTATTTTTTCTGTCACAGTGGATTTCAACCTTTTTTGGAAAAACTTTTGTTGCTCAATTTTTTCTTTACTTATATGATTCCATACCATAGTTATGAGCTCTTGAATGTTTTCACCAGTATAAGCAGAAATAGGGAAAATATCTTTACCCGATCTATTTTTGAAATCTGCTAATCTTTTTTCAAGGGTGTCTTTCTCTATGGCATCTATCTTATTTGCAACAATAATCTCTTTCTTTTTCGAAAGAATATGAGAAAAAGCCTCTAATTCTTTTCTAATGAGTATATAATCCTCTACCGGGTCATCTCTTTCAAAACAAGATATATCGATAAGATGTACTAAAACAGAACATCTTTCAATATGCCTTAGAAATTGATCTCCTAAACCTTTTCCCAAATGCGCACCCTCTATAAGTCCTGGGATATCAGCTACTACAAAAGAATAACCTGTGTCGATTTTTACCACGCCTAAATTTGGAACTATAGTTGTAAAAGGGTAATCAGCAATTTCCACCTTGGCGTTTGAAATCCTTGAAATTAATGTTGATTTACCCACGTTAGGATAACCAATCAAGCCGACATCTGCGACAATTTTTAAGACGAGCTTTAGATTTTTAGATTCACCTTCCACCCCTTTTTCAGCGATTCTTGGAATCTGTAGAGTTGAAGTTGCAAATCTTGCATTTCCTCTCCCACCTTTACCTCCACGAGCAACAATCAGATATTGTTCCGGTGCTTTTAAATCTGAAAGTAATTCGTTGGTTTCAAGATCATAGACACAAGTACCTACAGGTACCTCAATCAAAACATTTTCTCCGGCTTTTCCAGCTTTCTTTTTATTTTTGCCATTTTCCCCGTTTTCTGCTCTAAAAATTTTCTTGTATTTAAAATCTACCAAGGTATTTTTATTGAGGGTTGATTTGATGATAATCGAACCACCATCTCCTCCGTCTCCGCCATCTGGCCCACCTTTTTCTACGTATTTTTCTCTTCTAAAGCTTACAGCTCCATCGCCTCCTTTTCCAGCAAACACTTTGATATTCACTTCATCTGCAAAATCACCGATCAAAACGTTACACCTCCACCTATTTATCAAAAATCCTTTTAATAGAATTTTTATCGAATCCAAATTCTTCTTCCTCTTTATTCCCTAAAGGTTCTACGTGGATTATCACATCTTTTATGTAAGGATTTATCTTTTTTAACTCTTTTTCAACTTGCGAGGCTATTTCATTAGCTTCTTTTACGCTCATTTCTTCTTCGACTTCGATATGAAGTTCAACAAAATAAACATATCCAGCTTTTCTCACCCTAATTTTATGAGGATTATTAGCTTTGTTAACTTTTTCAACAGCTTCTAAAGTATTATAGTAAATTTCTCCTAATTCTTTTGAACTACCCATAAACTCATCTGAGGTTTCTAGAAACATCTTTATCCCAACTCTAAATATGAAGACGGATACTATAATCGCCACCAACGGATCCACCCACATTATATTTAACGTAAGGTAAAAAATGATACCGATGAAAACAGACAAAGAAGTTAAAATGTCATTTCTCATATTTAAAGCATCCGCTACTAAAGAAGAATTTCTTATTTTATTTCCGACGGAGAATTTATACTTATATAAAAAATATTTGGTAAGTATCGAAATCAAAGAAATCCATAGTACTAAATAAGGCCTATAAATTGAAAAATTGTGGTTTATTATACTTTGAATGGCACCTATAAGAACTTGAAAACCGGCGTAAATAATCACTAAAGATAAAACCTTAGTAACTATCGTTTCAGCTCTTTCATGGCCAAAAGGATGGCTCTCATCTGCAGGCTTACTTGAAATTTTTGATGCAATTAAAGTTAGTATAGAAGTTATTATATCCGTAGTTGTATCTATTCCATCAGCTAAAATTGCCATACTTCCCGTGATGAGAGAGATAACTAATTTAAAAAAAGCAAGGGCACCGTTTATTATTATTCCCATCCAGGAAGCATTTGCGGCTAATTTTTCTCTTTTTGAATTAATCTGAAAATTTTCTTCATTTAATTTTTTCTTCAAATAATATTCTCCTTTGTTGACTTTTGTGAATATTAGCTAGAATTGAAATTTTGAAATTCAATATACCTCTGTGCATTGCTTATTATACCACAAGTAATATTCTTTGAATACAAATTTTTTCACATGAAGTTCTTTTATGGTATAATTAAAATGAATAATTAAATGGGTGGGGAGCGAGGTGAAGGGGCGCTAAAACAAATAAAAGCAGTGTAGAAAACAAAAAGGGAGAGTGAATCTTATAAATATTTTAAACATCAATGGTTTAGTTCCAAAGTTGCCTATAATTCAAGGGGGTATGTCCGTTGGTATTTCTCTTGATAATTTAGCATCTGCGGTAGCAAACGCTGGAGGGATTGGAGTAATAGGTACTGCGGGAATAGGGTTAATCGAAAATCCTCAAACAAGAAAAGTGAAAGAAGCTAATATAGAAGGCCTCAAAAAGGTTATTAGAAAGGCAAGAGAAAAGACAAAGGGAATAATTGGCGTTAATATAATGACCGTTTTGACTGATTATAAAGAGCTTGTGAAAACAGCGATAAAAGAGGAAATAGATTTAATAATATCTGGAGCAGGGTTGCCTTTAAATTTGCCTG
This sequence comes from Petrotoga miotherma DSM 10691, assembly GCF_002895605.1. Taxonomy (GTDB): domain Bacteria; phylum Thermotogota; class Thermotogae; order Petrotogales; family Petrotogaceae; genus Petrotoga; species Petrotoga miotherma. Next base: position 83,086 of record NZ_AZRM01000009.1, on the reverse strand, counting down.
AATTTCTAGATACAAAATCTAAAACAAAGTTAGTTCCTATAGTTTCTTCTTTAAAAGCTGCCCAGGTGATATTTAAAAAATGGTGGATGAAATACAAGTACATTCCTGATGCATTTATAGTGGAAGGGCCAAAAGCTGGAGGACATTTGGGATTTAAAAAGGTGGATCTAGAGAATCCTCAATTTCAACTTGAAGTTACCGTTCCTCAGATAGTAAGTTTCTGTGAGGAAATTAAAAAAGAATATAACAAAGAAGTACCTGTAATAGCTGCTGGGGGTATTAACACACCTGAAAAAGTGAAAGAAATATTTTCATTGGGGGCGAAGGGGATACAAGTAGGGACTCCTTTTATAGCCACCCAAGAGTGTGACGCCGATATAAGATTTAAAGAGGCTTTGATAAATGCCAAAGAAGAAGATATAGTAATAATTGAAAGTCCAGTAGGTCTTCCGGGAAGAGCTATCAAAAACAAATTTATAGAAGATGTTTCAAAAGGGGTTAAAAAGCCATTCAAATGCCCTTATCACTGTATTAAAACGTGTAATTTTGTTGACACCCCATATTGTATAGCCCAAGCTCTACTTAACGCAGCAAAGGGGAATTTAGATGACGGATTTGTTTTTAGTGGCGAATACGGTTACAAAATCGATAAAATTACAACCGTACAAGAGGTAATAAACTATCTTTTTGAAATCAACGTAGATAAAGCGAAAGAGTCAACTTCTCAACGTTCGTAGAGACAGGGGCTTGTGATAAATAGGATGTGTTAATGGGCCTCAGTAACAAACAAAAAGCTGAGAGGCGTAAGCCAGGGCGAAAAAGGTCTAACGTAAAATTTAAATTAAAGACATTAAAAAATAAAAAAAGAGGAGGTCGCGTTATGTTAAATTTTGATTTTGTAAGTCCTACACGAATAATCTTCGGAAAAAAAGCCGAGGAAAAGGTGGGAGAAGAGGTAAAAAAGTACTCCGGTAAAATTTTATTTCACTATGGGCAAGGAAGTATTAAAAAAACTGGTTTGTATGACAGAGTGGTAAAATCTTTGAAAAGTGCAGGTGTTGAGTTTGTTGAATTGGGTGGTGTTCAACCCAATCCTAGATTAAGTTTGGTGAGAAAGGGTATTGAAATATGTAAAAAAGAAAATATTAATTTTATACTTGCGGTAGGTGGGGGAAGTGTAATAGATTCTTCAAAGGCTATAGCAGCAGGAATGAAGTATGAGGGAGACGTTTGGGAATTGTACGAAGGGAAAGGGACTTTGAAAGAAGCGCTTCCCGTGGGTGTCATTCTAACCATCCCTGCCGCGGGTAGTGAAGCTAGTATGGGGTCGGTTATTACAAATGAAGACGGATGGTATAAAAGAGCAATAAATTACGATGTTTTAAGACCGGTTTTTGCAATAATGAATCCTGAACTGACTTATACTCTTCCACCTTTTCAAACAGCTGTTGGAACTGTGGATATGTTAACTCATGTAATGGAAAGGTACTTCACCAACACCCAGCATGTTGAATTAACCGATAGATTGTGCGAAGCTACAATGAGAACTATAATTCACAATGCACCTCAAGCCCTTAAAGATCCTTACAATTACGATGTCAGAGCTGAAATTATGTGGGCTGGTACCGTTGCGCATAATGGTTTATTAGGAACCGGAAGGGAAGAAGACTGGGCAACTCATGGTATAGAACATGAAGTGAGTGGCATTTACGACGTTGCCCATGGAGCAGGTTTGGCTGTTTTATTCCCTGCTTGGATGAAATATGTTTATAGGCACGATTTAAACAGGTTTGCTAGGTATGCTGTAAATGTTTGGAACGTCGAAGCTGATTTCTTTAACTTAGAAAAAACCGCTTTAGAGGGTATTAATAGGCTTGAAAAATATTACAAAGAGGATTTAAAATTACCAATCACTTTGAAGGAATTGAAAGTTCCCGATGACAGATTCGAAGAAATGGCGCAAAAGGCTACGGAAAGAGGACCTGTGGGTAATTTTGTAAAACTTTACAAGGAAGATGTTCTAAATATCTTAAAATTGGCAAAGTAAAAAAAGGGCTCTATGCCCTTTTTCCATTTTTGAATGGACTATTTCGTTCTCAGAAATCACACTTTAAAGAAAATCAAGGAAGGATCACAGTTGGAGCAAAAAAAGAAATCAGTTTTTTGGAATAAAAATTTACTAATAGTTTTCGGTGTAACTTTGATGGCAGTTTTGGGGGTTTCAAGCATTTCTCCCATTTTTCCTGTTCTCATAGAAGAATTTGGAATATCTGAATCACAAGTAGGCTTGCTAATAACTTTTTTTACGTTACCAGGTGTTATACTAACTCCTATATTCGGGATTTTAGCGGATAGATACGGAAGAAAAAAGATTTTGATACCCTCTCTATTGTTGTTTGGGATCGCTGGTTTTTTATGTGGATTTTCTAAAAATTTCTCAATTTTGCTATTTTTAAGATTCTTTCAGGGTATGGGTGCAGCTTCTTTAGGGGCTTTGAATGTCACTATTATAGGTGACCTATTTTATGGGGAAGATAGAGTTAAGGCTATGGGATACAACGCTAGTGTTTTGAATATCGGAACTGCGGTTTATCCATCCATTGGTGGTGCACTTTCACTTTTAGGATGGAACTTCCCATTTTTTCTTCCGGTTTTAGCCATTCCAATTGGGCTTTTGGCATTATTTTTGTTAGAAGATAAAAGTGTAAGGAACAACGAAAGCATAAAAGATTACTTTTTTAACCTTATAAGATCCGTAAGGAATGCAAAAATTATCTTACTTTTTATAGGTGGCCTTTCAACTTTCATTATCCTTTATGGAGTCCATTTGTCTTATTTTCCATTTTTAGCAAGTCACAACTTTGGATTGTCTCCTTTTCTTGCAGGACTTTTAATGTCTGGGATGTCTTTTACAACCGCTTTAGGTTCATCGCAACTCGGAAAGTTGGGGAATAAATTTAACGTTAAAAATTTATTGATATTTTCTTATTTGTTTTATACTTTATCTCTTATTTTGACACCTTTTATGCAAAAGGCATGGCAGTTGCTGATACCGATAATTATATTTGGAATAGGACATGGTATAAACGTCCCATCAATTCAGACTATGATAGCAGAATTGGCTCCTTCTGAGTACAGAGGAGCCTTAATGTCATTAAATGGAATGATTTTGAGACTAGGACAAACATTAGGTCCTATAATAATGGGCTTTTTATACACTTTTGGTGGAGTGAATATAGTTTATTTTTCTGGTGCTATTTTCGCTATAGGGATATTCTTCTTGTTATTATTGCTTTTTAATGTTCATAAGACTTAATCTGTTTATCATAATTGCTGATTAATTCTTTAAAAAGCGTTAGGAACTTTTGATTTTCTTCTTTGGTTCCAATGGTTACTCGAATTTTATTTTCTAAAGTCCCAGAGTATTTTCTCAAAAGTATTTTATTTTCTAAAAAGTAGTTGTAAACAGCTTTGGCTGTTATACCTTCTATTTTATCAAAATCCAAGAGTATAAAATTAGCATCACTTTTTAAGGCGACTCGTCCGAGCTCTTTTGAAAGCTTATTTCTTTCTTCGATGATGTAATCAATTTTTTCTAAAATGAGATTATAATTTTCTATTATGGTTTCTACCATCTTTTCAGTTAATACGTTGAAACTGTAGGGAGATTTTATTTTCATTATTTGTTTAACTATTTCTTCATTGGCTATTAAGATACCTGCTCTAATACCTGCCAATCCGAACGCTTTGGAAAATGTTTTTAATATTATAAGATTTGGGTAGTCTTTTAAATATTGTATCATGCTTGTTTTTGAGAAATCCGCATATGCTTCATCTACAATTACAGGTGTCCCTGTATTTAAAGCTTTTACGATCTCTTTTTGGGGTTGCAAGTTTCCTGTAGGATTGTTTGGAGAACAGATAAATATCATACCCGTTTGATCATCTACGGCTTTATCTATGTCTTTTATTTCGTAATTGGTATTCAAAGGGATTTTTTTCACTGAAAAACCGTTGAGTAGAGAATAAAATTCGTACATTTCAAATGTAGGCGGACAAACTATTACCTCGTTTCCAGAAAAGATTTTAACCAAGTAAGATATCATCTCGTCGCTGCCATTTCCAACCACTATGTTGTTCATATCAAGATCTATATTATATCTTGAAAAATATGAGTTTAAGAAAGTCGCTATTTTTTGTCTGATGTTGTCAGCGGTTAATTCGGGATACCGATTTATGTTTGTTTCTGTTATCTTTTGGAAAAAGATCTTTTTAAGGTCTAAAGAAAGATCGAATGGATTTTCATTTTTACTGAGATCTATGAACCCTTCATTGATATTAGTATTAGAAGGTTTGTATTCCTCAAAACTTTCTAAAATTGGGTTGAATTTCAACTTTGCTTACCTCCCTCTGGCGAGTGTCTCTTTTTTAATTCTTGAACAACTTCTCCTATATCTATTCCTTCGTAGGTTAATAACACCAACAAGTGATAAATCATATCGGCGGTTTCATATATGGTTCTTTCTCTATTTGGAGCAACCAAAACTTCGACCGCTTCTTCTCCAAATTTTTTATAGATTTTTTCTTTCCCTTCATTAAACAAATAAGTTGTATAAGATCCTTCTTTGGGGTTCTTTTTCCTATCTTTTATAATTTCTTTTAATTGGTTCAGAAAATCTAGTGAGTAATCTATATTAGAATCAGGTAGTTTATCAATTTGTTCGAATTTTCTAAAACAACTTTTCGTTCCTAAGTGGCAAGCCGATCCTGTTTGATCAACTTTTAAGAGCAATGTGTCGTTATCACAATCCACGTACGCTTCTTTTAATTTTTGATAGTTCCCGCTTGTTTCTCCTTTCATTCTGATTCTTTCTTTGCTTCTTGAGTAATAATGAACATATCCCGTTTCTAGAGTTTTACTAAGAGCCTCTTTGTCTGTATAACCTAAAGTTAATACGTCGCCATCGAGACCTTGAACTATTACAGGTATGAGGCCATTGTTTTTTCCCCAATCTAATTTGTCTATTATTTGTTTATAATCTAACATTTATTCCCACCTTCTTCAATTGAATTTTGAGGTCTTTTGCAGTGTAGATACCATAATGGAATATGGATGCAGCAAGAGCGGCATCTGCACCTATTTGAAAAACATCGATAAAATCTTTAACTTCTCCCGCTCCACCAGAGGCGATAACTGGGATTTCTACAGCATCAACTATTTGTTTGGTTAAATTCAAGTCATACCCTTTTTTTACACCATCTGTGTTCATAGAAGTAACCAGTAGTTCCCCTGCTCCCAACTCTTGACACTTTCTAGCCCACTCAACAGCGTCTAAATCCGTTTTTTTACTTCCTCCGTGTGTGTATACATAGTACTTTTCACTTTCGACGTCTTTTTTTGCATCTATTGCAACTACTACGTTAGAGCTCCCTATAATTTTTGAACTTTCTTTAATTAAATTTGGATTTTCAACGGCAGCTGTATTTATAAACACTTTATCAGCTCCACATTTTATTATTTCTACCATTTGTTCAACTGTTTTTAATCCACCACCCACGGTGAAAGGAATGAATAGTTCTTTGGCAACTTCCTCAACAAGATTTTTGAGTATATTACGTTTTTCTTTAGAGGCCGTTATATCTAAGAATACGATCTCATCAACCCCATCTTTTTCATATTTTTTGGCAAGTTGTACTGGATCTCCTGCGTCCTGTATATTCTCAAATTGTACTCCCTTTACGACTCTTCCTTCCTTTATATCCAAGGCTGCTACTATTCTTTTTGTCAACATTATTGTTCACCTCTTAACTCCTGCAGATTGATTTTACCTTCGTAAAGAGCTTTTCCTATTATAGCCCCATCGAAACCTATATTTTCCAATTTTTTTAAATCTTCTTTTTTACTTACACCCCCGGCGTATATTATTTCCTCATCTTGCCAGAATCTTTTTATGTTTAAAGAAACACCTTCTAAAGTTCCATCTTTGCTTGTGTCTGTATATATGAATCTGTTGGTGTACTTTTTAAAAATAGAAAAAGCATCTTCTAAGTTAATTTGTGAGTTTTCCAACCAACCTTTTGTTTTTAAAGTTCCGTTCTCGACATCCAAACTTATGGTTATATTGTTGAAAGCACTGGTAACTTTTTCTAAGAATTCTAAGTTAAAGGCTGCTGTACCTATGATCACATAAGTAACACCTATTTCGTAGGCATTTTTAATGCTTTCAAAAGTCCTTAATCCTCCACCCAGTTCAACTTTCAACCCGGTTTTTTTGATTATTTGTTTTACAACATCTAAGTTTTTTACAGAACCTTCAAAAGCACCATCTAAGTCGACAATATGAATCAGATCGACATATTTTGAAAATTCTTTGGCTATTTCTACGGGATCTCCGTATTCTTTTATTTCATTTTTGCTACCTTTATAGAGTCTTACCGCTTTTTTATTCATTAAGTCTATTGCAGGTATTATTTGTATGTTGTTGATAGATTTCACCTCGTTATAAATTTTTGAAATTTTCTAATAATTTAATTCCTTTTTCGCCTGATTTTTCAGGATGGAACTGTACACCGAATACGTTTTCTTTTTGTACGCTTGATGTGAATTTACAGGTTTTTCCTCTGCTTTCGTATTCTGTGTATGAAATTATGTATTGATCTTCAGTTGTTATGTAATAAGAGTGTACAAAATAGAAGAAACTTCCATTTTCTATTCCTCGAAAAATCAGAGAATCTTTTGAAAATTCAACACTGTTCCAACCTATGTGAGGTACTTTCATGTTTTTAAACTTAACCACTTTTCCAGGTAAATAAGAAAGTCCCGTGCCTTCATCTTCTTCACTGCTTTCAAATAACAGTTGCATCCCTAAACATATACCTAGAAAAGGCTTATTTTTGTCGATATGTTCCAATATATAATCTTTTAGAGGAATAATATTATTCGAAACTATTCCAAAAGAACCTACCCCAGGTAGTATGATTTTATCTGCAGTTCTTATGTCATTTATTTCATTGCTAATAATGCCTCCGACAGCTTTTTGAACGTTTGAAAAGTTACCAACCCCACCATTTAATATGACTATTTTCTGCATATATACCACCTCTATACTTCGTAAACTCTATTTGTACTTTCGTGTTTGTCACTTGGTTCAAGGGCAGTTTTTAAAGCGCTACCCAATGCCTTGAAAGAAGCTTCGATTATATGATGAGCGTTTTCACCATTTATTTGCTTTATATGGATAGTTGATTGTAAATACCTTGATAACCCTAATACTAATTCTTTGAAATTACCTAATTCAAAGCCTTTTTCAGAATCTTTGATGTTGATATCTATGTTTGTATAGGATCTTGAAATATCAACAGAAACGAGAATAAGGGCGTCGTCCATTGGTAGGATGGAGGTTCCAAACCTTTTTATCTTCTTTCCTTCCACTTCGTTCTTTAAAAATTGGCCGATTGTTATTCCCATATCTTCCCATAAATGGTGATTAAGATCGAACTTTGCCTTGATGATTACATTCTTTTCCATGTAGTAGAATAGGGTTTTCAATAAATGATTTAACACAGGATCTCCGGTATCAATAAATAATTCTTTAGAATAATTTATTTCTATGTCTGTTTCGTCAGTTTTTCTTCTCATTTCCTCACCTCCATAGATTTTTTGTGTTGGTGCATACCTTCGATTTCCGCCATTCTTATACCTAAGTACCTCTCTTTTAACAACTCGTCTTTACTCACTTTTGCAACGGATATTTTTTTTGTAAAATCTGATAGGTTTAATACGGAGGAGAAACGTGCCGCACCACCCGTTGGCAGTACGTGGTTAACTCCCAAGAAATAATCTGCTGCAGGTACAGGTGTGTAATCACCTAAATAAATAGCTCCAGCATTTTGTATGAGTGGTAGTACTGATTCAGGATCTTTTGTCATTATTTCTAAGTGCTCAGGTGCTATTTCGTTGGTTTTAGCTGCACAATCTTCTATACTTTTGAAAAGGTATCTATCTATCCCTTCTCTTTCACAATATTCGTATAATTCTTTTGATGTAGTGACCAAGAAAGCTTTAGATTCATAACCATGTTCAAGTTGGGAGAGTAAGTCGTTTAAAATGTATTCTGGTTTAGCTGTCTCATCGGCTATCACACAGATTTCTGATGGTCCTGCCAAGCTGTCTATTCCAACTTCTCCAAACACCTGTCGTTTTGCTTCATTCACATATTGATTTCCGGGACCAAATATTTTATCTACTTTTTTCATACCGATGCCGTATGTCATAGCTGCTATTGCTTGAATTCCACCAATTTTGTAAATTTCTTTTATCCCCAACTTTTTTGCTATATAAATTATGTAAGGGTTTATTACCCCATCTTTTGGAGAGGAAGTGATCAACATTTCTTTTACACCTGCAATCTTGGCGGGAATAGCGACCATCAACAAACTCGAAGGTAGAGGTTTACCACCTGGGACATAAATCCCTATCCTGTTTATTGGTCTATTAATCAGTCCATAAGTTGAGTTGTATTCATTGGAATACAGAATATCTTCCGTTTTTTGTTTTAAATGGTAATTCTCCAATCTTTGAATCGTTTTTTCTATAATTTCTTTATCTTGCGCGGGGATTTCTTCGTCGATATCCCATTCTTCAACTTTTAATTCTAAATCACCATCATAATTATCGAACTGTTTTGAATATTTTTTTACTGCAAACATTCCGTTGTTTTTTATATCGTTTAATATCTGTGAAACGTAGTTCTGTAATTCCATTATTTTTCCCTCCCTCGATTTTTTGTACTACCTTTAGAAACTGTGGGATTTGCTTTATTGCCCTTTCACCCCGTTTTTATAATTCTTTGCTTTATTTATTAAATCGTTTATAAAATCGAACTTAGTCTTTTGGGTTATCCTGTTTACCAAAAGTACCGCAGAGATATCCATTATCTTGTATGCTTCTTTTAAATTGTTTGCTTTTATCGTGTTTCCCGTATCAACAATATCTACTATTGCATCCGCTATACCGGTTTTTGCTGCCAATTCTACCGCTCCATTTAATTTGAGTATTTTCACTTTTAAACCCTTTTCAGAAAAGAAATTTTTTGTAATTTCAGGGTATTTGGTTGCTATTTTGTAGCCTTCCATCTTTTGAAAAGATATTTCTCTGTTTTCCGGTAAGATGATGCTTATTCTACATTTACCAAAAGGTAGTTCTAATGGGATATACACTTCATTGTTTCTTTCAAGGACAACGTCACTTCCGCATATCCCAATGTCCACTCCATTTTCTACGTATACAGGTACATCAAAAGCTCTAGGAAAATAGAAGGTATAACCATTTTCATACGATATAAGTTCTCTGTTAGCAGGTTCTTTAACATTAATACCTATCTTTTTTAAAAAGTCTTTGCTGTCTTCCAGTAATCTTCCTGATGGCAATGCTGTTGATATTGTTGTCATCTCATCATCTCTCCTATAATATCCAAATTTAAAGCCATTCCACACGAATATTTGCCGTTTATCTTGTATTGACCACCGTTACCTAAAAGGTAACCATTATCTGGTGAATAGATTTCAAATACAACATCTTCATAGTAATTCATGTATTTCATTGTTCCAAGGTCTATGTATATTCTGGGGTCGTTAATGTTTTTAATTATTGTGTTTAATTTTGGAATGTTTGTTTCTTTTCCTCTGTAATTGAAAAGATTTGCTATGGAGAGTTTTACTTCCTCATCCAATGGAAGGTTTTCAATGATCTCGAAATTTCTCAGCTCAACAGCCCTTAAAATTTTATCTCTGTATTGTGGAACTGCTTTTAAAATTCTCTCCCAACTCCTTATTGAACTTACGTCTATAAAGAAATTTTTTATATCCAATAATGAAAGAATTTCAATGGTTAAACGCAGAATTTCTTCTTCGATTTTGACTTCTTCTCCGTTTAATATTTCAAATCCAAACTGCCAAACACCGGATAAATTTTCATCTAAAACTTCCGATATGTAAAATACTTTTTCTTTTTCTTCTACTTTATCCATGTCGATCAACCAAGAAGTCACATCAGGTTTCAAAAGGTAAAAATTTCTTCCATCCGCAAATTTTAGACCCTTTATTAAATTTTCAGAATACTTTGTTATGGAAGGTGGAAACAGTTCATAAAAATCGTGTTTAATTAGTACACTTCTGATTTTGTTAACTATATTTGATAATTTTTGAGATTCGGCGAAGATGTCTTTTTTCATTTTAAACCCCTTTCTTTTATATTTTAAAAAATAAAAAACCGGTCACGATTTCTCGTGACCGGTTATTACGTTTAGCCTTGTATGCGGTGATTTACAAATAACAACATACATGGCATGTGTTAACTCGGCCACGCCATGTATGATGATGAATATTTAAATTAAACAATGTTTTTGAATTGATGTCCGTTTTAAGATTAGACATTATATTTACCCCGTTTATGACAAATTTTCAAACTAACTAACAAGATTTTATCATATTTTTGCAACAATGTCAATCAAATAAAATTTTTTCATTAAAAATCAAATGGTGTTCTTAAATAACCGGATATTTAATAGCAATTCTGTTTATTTTATAAACCACTTTATTCGCGTAATAATCATTTCCACCACCATTGTACCAACCTATGGCTTTGTAAGTATCACCGTGAGTTTCCATCAAATACTTCAAATAAGCCGTCCCAACAAGTATGTTATACCTGGGATCTAATAAAAGTCTATCTTCAATCCAATCCAAACTCGTTTCGGTATAATTCAAGCTTTCAAAAAGATCATAATATTTGTTTACAACAAACTGTGCGGTTGATGGTCTGAGTTGCATGTAACCTACTTCTCCATAACTGCCAATAATATTTTTGAAATTTGTTTCGGTATCTATTATTGCCGCTATCATCAAAGGAGATATTTCAAAGATTTTTGAGGCTTCCATAATGGAGGAAACAAGTAACTGCAACCTCTCTCGCGGCATATCTTTCCCAACTGCTAGCTTGTATTGTGATGAAATGAAATCGAATAAAACGGTTTTAATCGTTATATCTTCTTTGGCATTTTCTTGACTGTTAACATTTATATAGGGGTATATAGAGAACGCTGCCAACGAAAACGTTAAGAATATTATAATAGCTGAATATTGTTTTTTGTGCATTTTTGTATCACCTCTCTAATGGACCCCCACAATCCCTTCAACTTTTTTTCATTAAATAAACACCGTAAGGTGAAAGTTCAACATAACCTTGTGCTACTTTATTATTTCCAATAGACAGTAATTCTTCTCCATTTTCGAGCAAAACGGAGCATTTGGAAGATTTTAGGTTATAATAAGCTATAAATTCATTTAATTGACTATAACACCTTAATTTTACCATATTTTGGTCAAAATTCAAAATTTCGATCCGTGCATCATCTATCCACGGATTGGACTTTCTAAATTTAATCAAATTTTTTATGGTATTTAAAATAGAATTTTTTTCGTTTATCTGTTCTTCTACAGATTCGCCAGAGTAAGGAGGGTTGAATTTATATCCTTTCCATTCTGTTTGACCAGGTCCAAAACCATTTTCGTACCAATGAAATGGTTCTTGACTGTCTTCGGTAAAATTAACATCAACTGGGATACCTTTCATTCCTGTTTCCTCGCCATAATAGATGAAAGGAATCCCTGGAAGGGTATAAAGAATTGAAAAACCTAACTTTACTTTCCCTACATCCTTTAAGTCAGATAGAATCCTTGTCATATCGTGATTAGTTAAGAAATTACCTGACATAGATAGGACCTTACCATTTGGTAGATACTCTGACATACATTTTTTCAATGTTTTTACAAGATCCTGAGGGGACTCGTTTTTTAAAGTCATCTTTAAATCCTCTGCAAGCGGGAAGTTGAACCCTATATCGAATATTCCTTCGTACTTTCTTACTATTTCCGGTGCATCCCACACCTCACTTATAACTAAGGCATCATTTTTTATCGATTTTATATAGCTAACCATCTCTTTCCAGAATTCGATATTTTTTTCATGTTGGTAATGGAACCTCATCTCTTCAATGTCAAAATCAAAAATATGTTTTGCGGCATCCAATCTGAAGCCATCAAAACCATTATCTAACCAGAATTTAAAGATTCTTTTTATCTCTTCCCATAATTCTTTGCTTTCAAAATTAAGGTCAGGTGAGGCGGGACCGAAGATGCCGTAAAAATATCTGTCACCTATCTTCTGCCATATTTTATTTTCATCCCAATGTCTTTTTTCTTCTAAATCAGCCTTCTCGTTAGCCCAAATGAACCAATTTTTGTAGGGCTCTTCTCCCCTAAGTGCGCGTTGAAACCATTCTGATGTTACTGCAACGTGATTAATAGGAAGATCAAGGATAAATTTAATACCTTTCTTGTGACCCTCTTGTAAGGTCTCTCTTAAATCTTTTAAATCTCCATAAACAGGGTTAACCTCGAAAAAATTGGAGACTGTATAACCATGAAAGGCTGGAGATTTCATAATTGGTAACAACCAGACATGATCAATTCCCAAATCACAAAGGTAATCCAATTTTTGTTTTAATCCCTGTAAATCTCCCAGGCCGTCACCATTTGAATCATAAAAAGAACGTAAATACAATTCATAAAAAGTCATTTGTTTTCCCCCTTTTCACTTATTTTGTTCAATCGCTTCAATAAATGCTTTGAAGATAGGATGAGGATCTCCAACTTTTGTTTTAAATTCCGGATGGTATTGAACGCCAACATAAAAAGGATGAGAATTCAGTTCAATTGCTTCAACGAAATCCGTAATGGCAGATATAGAAAGTTTATTTGGAGTATTTTTCCCTTTTTCAAACATTTTGTCGAATTCTTTGTAATTAACTTCATAACGATGTCTGTGTCTTTCAAAGATAGAATTTTTTTCTCCATAAATCTTGTGAAGTTTCGTGTTGGGAAGTATTTCAATTTTTTGAGCTCCTAGTCTCATGGTACCGCCTAAATTCAGCATCTTTTTTTGTTCTTCCATTAAATCAATAACAGGATAAGGAGTATTTTCATCAAACTCTGTTGAATTAGCTTCTTTGTAACCAAAAACATTTCTAGCGAACTCTATCACCATTAGTTGCATACCCAGACAAATCCCTAGAAGAGGAATATTATTTTCACGGGCATATTTTATAGCTTTTATCTTTCCTTCAATTCCTCTTGCTCCAAATCCACCTGGGATAATTATACCTTCATATTTACTTAAAAGTATTTTGATTTCCTCTTCACTCAGCTCTTCTAACTCTTCGGAGTTAATTAGATCAGGCCTTTTAGTGCCACTTAAAAAAACACTTTCCATTATACTCTTGTAGGCATCATCGGTACCTAAATACTTGCAAATCATAGCAATTTTTAGGTTTTTAAATGTTTTGGGACATTTCCAACTTAATTCCCCTACTTCTTTTGATACATCCAAATTCAATTTACTGGTAATAAGCGAATGAATATTCTTTTCGTAGAGCATTTGTGGTACTTCGTAAACGTTGGTTAAATCAGGAAGGTTGACGACATACTCTAAAGGAACACCTCCGAACAAAGCTACTTTTTCTAGACTGGAAACATCTATTTCTTTTTCCGTTCTTACCAAAAGCATATCTGGTTGAATTCCTATCCTTCTCAAGAGTTGAATGGATTGCTGAGTTGGCTTAGTTTTAAACTCGTTGGTAACATGTAAATAAGGAACAAAAGTTACATGTATAAACATAAAATTTTCTCGACCTTTTTCAAAGGATAGCTCTCTTACTGCCTCTAAAAATATTTCACCTTCAATATCGCCAACAGTGCCCCCTATTTCAATGAGCAAGACTTCTGTATCTATCCCTTCGATCCTTTCTTTTATTCTTTCCGTGACGTGAGGTACCATTTGAACGGTGGCGCCTAAATACTTTCCTTCTCTTTCTTTTTCGATAACATATTTATACACTTGACCTGCTGTCATATTGTTGAAACTTTTCATCTCTATCCCTAAAAATCTCTCGTAATGGCCCAAATCTAGATCTGCTTCATAACCATCTTCTGTCACAAAAACTTCCCCATGTTGATTGGGATTCATAGTTCCTGCATCTACATTTAGATAGGGATCTATTTTCAATGAATTGACTTTTAACTCCAGTTCTTTTAAAAGCCTTCCTATCGAAGCAGAAACGACTCCTTTTCCTATCCCACTGAGTACTCCACCGGTTACTATAATATATTTTTTAGCCATTATTTTATTTCACCTCTTTTTTAAGAAAAAAATGACCTTTTTTTAAAAAACAAGGGGGAGCGAAAGCTCCCCTCTTTTGGTGATTGAATCAATCCTCATCGTCAATGTTCAATTTTTCAGTTAATAAATTAACCGCATTTTCAACGGTTTTGATTTTTTCTAACTCTTCATCCTCTATTGTTACACCGAATTCAGACTCAAAAGCCATGGTTAAATCCACTAGCTCTAAAGAATCTGCATCTAAATCATCGGTAAATGAGGCATCCAATGTAACTTCATCCTCGTCGACACTCAATGTATCTACGATTATTTCTTTTACTTTTTCGAACAACTCATCCTTTGTCATATTTGTTTACCTCCTTAGCCATTATTTATCATCCATTTTCCGAACGTTGGTCATTGATAAAATTCGTGTCAATTATAATGAGTTATTTTGGTTTTGTCAAGTTTATTATTTTCATAAAAGTAAAATATTTATGAAATTTCTCTTTTTTGTGACCTAAAGATTCTTTTTCAAGGATATTTACCAAGATTTTGTGCGTTTTTCAAAGAAAATGGTGTTGATATGGTATAATTATATATATAATTACAAGTCAAGTAAAGAGGAGATTGCATTGAAATATGAAAATGAGAGAAAGTATAGAATTCCCGATAAATATATATTTAAAAAATTAGTCTCACTTGCCTTTGATGAATGGCTCATACTTCAATGGTACGATAAAAAAGGATTGAGAACAAGGTTAGAAATTAAAAAGGGCGAAAAAGTGTGGACTACAAATCTTAAAAAGGAGATAAAAAAGGGGCTTAGAGAAGAGGAAGAAGACTTTCTAAACGAAAAAGAAATCGACTTTGATAATTTAAAAAGTCAAAGGATGGTAATGAAAAAAAGGTATCTTTTAAATAAAGACCCGGAAATAGTGGTCGACGAGTTGTTGAATCCCGATAATTGTATAATGTATAAAAAAGAATTTTCGGAGATAATGTATCTTCTAGAAATAGAAGAAAAGGGAAAAAAGGTTGATTTAACAAAGTTCTTGATGGATTTTTTAGGCGACGTTTTCTGGAAATTAGAAGACTTAACTTATTTAGATGGATACAACAATTCTGACTTTGCAGGGGAACATCAATGCGATTTAAATAAAATTGTTAGGATGTGAAAAATCAAAATGGGGAAATTGATTCTAGTTGGCACGCCCATTGGTAATTTTGAAGATATTACGTTAAGAGCCTTAAAAACGTTGAAAGAAGCTGACTTGATACTCACCGAGGACAAGAGGGTTACCTTGAAATTGATAAACCATTTTGAACTTGGAAAAAAGGAGTTATTCACTTTCAACGAGACAAACTCAGAAAAGATTATGGACACAGTTCTATCTTTGATCGAAAGTCATAATATAACAGCCTTAGTGTCAGATGCGGGGATGCCTGTTTTAGCTGACCCCGGTTTTAACTTGGTACAAAAATGTTGGGAAAAAGGGATTCCAATAGATGTGGTGCCAGGACCTTCTGCCTTAACTTCTGCTTTAGCTGTGAGTGGATTCCCTGCTTCGAAGTTTTTGTTCTTAGGTTTTTTACCTCGGGATAAAAAATTGAGAAGACTTTTGAGAGAGATAAAAGAGTTCGAATATCCAATTGTTTTTTTTGAATCTCCAAATAGAATAAAAAAAACTTTACAAGAGATTTTGGAAAATTTTGGAGATATAGATGTACTCGTTGCCCGAGAAATGACGAAGCTTTATCAAGAATTTTTTAAAGGGAAGATTTCTGAAGGGATAAAATTTTTCGGATCCAAAGATCAAGTGAAAGGAGAGCTCACCGTTGTTATTTCCCCAACAAGAAGAATTCAAGTTTGAAAGTATACAAGAGTTGATAGAATATTTGAACAGTATCTTCAGCAGTTCTCCTCTTTACAGACAAGAGATCGAGGTTATTGGTGATGTTACTCATGCAAAGTACAGTAAAAGAGGGGACCTCTACGTTGAACTTTCTCAAAGAGTGAGAAGTTCAAATTATTCAATAACTATTATTTTCAGCCAATCTGCTGTTCCATATGTTTTTAAACATTGCAGAATTGACAGCGAAAAAGAGCTCCTCAATAAAAGGTGGAAGTTTCAGGGCATTGTTAACTTTTGGAAAAGAGAAGCTAAGTATGTAGTATCAGGTTCATCAATAATACCTTTAGGTGCTTCTGAAATAGAAAAGAAAAAGAAAGAAATATTGAAAAAGCTCGAAAAGAGCAATTTGCTAAGGAAAGTGGAACATGAACTAGTAGAACTAGATCCAATAAAAAAGATAGCCGTTATTACTTCACCAACCGCTGCAGGTTTTGGGGATTTTCAAAAAAACATTAATCATTCTAGGTTCATTCCTATTGTACATTTATATCCTGCTCCTATGCAGGGAGCAGAAACGGTACCTGGGATCAAAAAAGCTCTGTTCGCCATTTTAAAATCGGGTATTGATTATAATGTAGTTGTGATAATCAGAGGGGGCGGTTCAAAAAGCGACCTGATGTATTTTGATGATTTTGAACTTGGTTCCCTTATAGCAAAGTTTAGCCGAAAGATCCCTGTTCTTACAGGAATAGGTCACGAACAAGATTCTACTATCCCTGATTTTGTTAGTTGGAAAAACTATTCAACACCAACGGAAGTATCGAGAGATATAGTCAATCAAATTAACTATTTCACGGATACTTTAGAGAATTTAGAAAAAAATATAACCTATTCTTTTACCAATATTTATTCCCAGATGGAGAACTTACTTTCTTTCAATACAATTAACAATATTAAATATTACCTCGGTAGAGAATTAATAAATTTGTTCAGAACTTTGGACGAGGATCAACTTAGCATTAATAGAAAGATCAACCAAATGATTGAAAGTAGTGAAAAATCAATCTCTCTAAACAAATTAGTCTCTATTCAAAGGTTTATAGAATATAGCATCAAAACTTACAATCAGGATATAATAAGTACAACGAATGAAATTATTTCTGAGTTGAAAAGTAAGTTCGAAATATCAGAAAGAATTTTATTTAGTACTTTTCAAGAACTTACTAAGTCGAGTCCTTTTGCTGCTTTTTTAAATAACGGAGTTTTGGTAAAAAAAGGTGAAGAGATCATTGATAGTGTTGAAAAATTACAAAGAAAAGATGAGGTTAAATTAATATTTAAAGATGGGGAAGCAGATTCGAGCATCGAAAAGATTCAAAAATGGTGATAACTTTAGATGGGCGGGCTGCGGGGCGCAGGGGCGCTAAACATGGTTAAAGTTTCTAAAAGCAAGAAGAAATTCAATGAAAGAGGTGAATAAAGAAGGATGGAAGAAATAATTAAACTCAGTGAAGAAGAAATTAAAAACTTAAGTTTCAAAGAACAATTAGAACTCTTGGAACGTATCAACGATTACTTTCAAAATGAAAAACAAGACGAATTGGACGTTGAAAATGCCCTTGAAATTTACAAAAAAGCGTTAGATATACTTACCTACGCAAGAGAAAAATTAGTCAATTTAAAGGAAGAAAAAGCACAAATTGATGAAAAATACGAAAAAATAAAGAGTCAATTAAGCGAGTCGGCTGGTATCGATTAATGTTAATTTAATCAAAAAATAATATTTATTGTGTATAATAATAGCAGTAAAGAACATTTAAAAGAGGACGATGGATAATAATGTTTATAGCGGTTGGAAAAGGTGTTTTTGTGCCTACGGAGAGGATTCATTCTGTGGTGCCCGATTCTTTTGTTCAATTTGGTAGAATAAAAAAGATCTATCAAGGAATAGATGTAGTTACTCAATTTGGAGATGAAAACGAGTTAGAAAATTTGCCACCTCCATTAAGTGCTTCAGTCAGTTTGATTGACGCTTCATATGGCAAAGCGGTCAAATCAATTATTTATATGGATAGTGGTCAAATAGTGTTATCTACACTCGAAGCCAAAAAAATTATAGAAAAGATCAAGAAAGGAAGGCGATAAATTATGGCAATACCTATGCCGGTAGTTATAGAAACTGAAGGAAGATACGAAAGGGCTTATGATATCTATTCTAGATTGTTGAAAGATAGAATAGTTTTTTTAGGAACACCGATAAACGATGATGTAGCTAATCTAATAGTTGCCCAGTTACTCTTTTTAGAATCTCAAGATCCAGACAAAGATATTTTTTTATACATAAACTCTCCTGGAGGTTCTGTAACCGCAGGATTAGGCATATACGATACAATGCAGTATGTTAAACCGGATATTTCAACTATATGTATAGGTCAGGCTGCTTCTATGGGAGCTGTTTTGTTGGCCGCTGGGACAAAAGGTAAAAGGTATTCTTTACCTTATTCAAGAATAATGATACATCAACCATGGGGTGGCGCCGAAGGAACAGCGATGGATATACAAATCCACGCTAGAGAAATTTTAAGATTAAAAGATGACCTAAACAACATACTTAGTAAACATACTGGACAATCTTTAGAAAAAATAGAAAAAGATACCGAGAGAGACTTTTTTATGAACGCGCAAGAAGCTTTAAACTATGGTCTTATAGATAAAGTAATAACAACGAAGAGTGAAGCCACTAAAGAAAACAACAAAAAATAATGAAACAATGACTGAATAACATCAACCAAATTTTATCAATATTTCAAATCAAAAGAGGGCGCCAGAAACAATGCGTCCTTCTTTTGATTAAAAAAAGCTTTTATATTAGCAATAAACCAATTTGAAAAACAAGATTTAGATTTTAAAAAAGTAACAAGGCCTCAAAGAATATGAGGAGGGTCAATTATGAGTGATTTAACTCCGATGATAAAGCAATATCTAAAAATAAAGGAAGAATATAAAGACTCTATTTTACTTTTTAGACTCGGAGATTTTTATGAAACCTTTTTTGAAGATGCTAAAAAAGTCAGTGAAATATTGCAAATTGTCTTAACGAAAAGAAATGGTCATCCTATGGCAGGAATTCCATACCATGCCTTGAACAACTATTTAAAAAGGCTTTTAGATGCTGGGTATAAAGTAGCTATATGTGAACAAATGGAGGATCCTCAAAGCTCAAAAGGTATAGTTGATAGAAAAGTAACTAGAATACTGACACCTGGTACCATCATAGATGAAGGTATGTTGGAAGAAAGTAACAGATTTACCGCCTTGATCACCAACCATGGGAATTTGTATAAAATAGCTATTTTTGATTTTTCAACCGGTGACTTCTATTTAGACACATTTGATTTCAAAGAGGATGAACTATTAGACTTTATCTCTTCATTTGGGTTGGTACAGATTTTGCTATCTAAAGAACTTGAACCATTATCAAAAAAGATAAAAAACTCAACCAATGAGATTTATGTAGAAATATTGGACGAATGGTATTTTTCAAACAATTTTAAAGACCATTTGAAAGAAACGTACGAAGTTTTAAGTTTTGATCATTTGGATTACGATGATGGAGAATTAAAAGTAGCTGATGCTGTTTTAAAGTACTTAGAAGTCACACAATTTTCAAAGATTAAACACATGAAACTTCCGAAACGATTTAAGACGAAAAACTACATGTTTTTAGATTCCAACACTATAGAAAATCTTGGAATTCTTCCTACAAATTCAAACAAAGGGAAAACTCTTTACGATATTCTAAAATTCACAAAAACCAGTATGGGGAATAGAAAATTAAGAGAGTTCATCCTTACTCCTCTCACCGATAAAGAAAATATAGAAGAAAGGTTAAACAAAGTCGAACATTTAGTTGAAGATCCTCTTTTATTAGAAGAACTAAAAGAATATTTGTCATCTGTAAAAGATCTCGAAAGGATCTCTTCCAGGATTTCTTTGATGAAGGCAACCCCAAAAGACCTTATAGCCTTAAAGGATTCTTTGGAAGTTATTCCCTATATAATCGAATCTTTAACTTCAAATCCAGGATTGTCTGATTTTTTTGATGGTATAGATTTACTTAAAGAAGTTAAAAATTTTATCGAAAATACCATTATCGAAGAACCATCTCTTGCTCCTGGTAGCGGAAAAGTAATTAAAGAAGGTGTTTCAGAAGAGTTAGATGAATACAGAAACATATTTAATAACTTAGATAACGTTTTGAAAGGTATTGAAAAGAGGGAGAAAGAAAAAACTAAGATTAGCAGTTTGAAAGTTGGAAGGAATAAGATCTATGGTTTCTATATAGAAGTTTCAAAAGCGCAATCCTCTAAAGTTCCCGATAATTACGTAAGGAAACAAACGTTAGTTAATACGGAAAGGTACACAATAAAAGAATTAGAAGAAGTTGAACAGCGCTTAGCTTTATCAGAAGAAAAAATAAAGGTTATTGAAAAAGATATTTACGATAAGGTATTAACACATCTAAGTCAATATGTAGATAAAATAGAAAAAC
Organism: Petrotoga miotherma DSM 10691; assembly: GCF_002895605.1. Taxonomy (GTDB): domain Bacteria; phylum Thermotogota; class Thermotogae; order Petrotogales; family Petrotogaceae; genus Petrotoga; species Petrotoga miotherma. The sequence goes on along the minus strand of NZ_AZRM01000009.1, from coordinate 62,463 downwards.
TTTCCAATAAGATCGCTGAATTGGATGTTTTTAGATCTTTCGCAGAGGTTAGTAGAGTTTACAATTACAAAAGACCAACTTTTGTGCAAAATTCCAAAGAAATAAAGATAATCAACGCAAGACATCCGGTGGTGGAAAGATTTGTTGATGAGTTTACTCCTAACGACTTAAATTTAAGCGAAGACAAATTTTATATAATCTTGACAGGCCCTAATATGAGTGGAAAATCGACTTTTATAAGGCAAATAGGGCTTATAAGTGTGATGGCACAAATTGGTTGCTTTGTGCCCGCTGAAAAGGCTGAAATCCCAATTTATGACGGTATATTTACAAGAATCGGAGCGAGGGACGATATCGTTAGCGGAAAATCAACCTTTTTAGTTGAGATGCTAGAGGTTTCAACTATATTGAATAAAGCAACGGATAACAGTCTTGTGCTCCTTGATGAAGTTGGGAGAGGGACGAGTACGTTAGATGGGATTTCTGTTGCATGGGCAATCTCAGAATATTTATTTCAAGTTAAAAGATGCAATACAATCTTTGCTACCCATTATACCGAGTTAACTTATATGTCGCATATATACGAAGAAGTTGCTGCAAAAAGAATAAAAGTTGTAGAAACTATGGATGGGGTTATATTTTTACACAAAATTGAAGATGGCACCAGTGACAACAGTTACGGTATAGAGATAGCAAGATTGGCAGGATTTCCCCTAGAAATAATTGAAAGATCAAAAGAAATACTAACTCAATTGTCAAATAGAGTTGACTTGGAAAGCAGATTGAAGAGAATTAAAAATATTAATAAGAAAAAATATGAATCACATGAAAATCAGTTAAAAATGTTTTAATTTATGATATAATTAAAAAATAGGTAAAATATTAATCCTAAGGAGGGAAAAACAATGCCTTTGAACGAGGAAAATGATTTTGGAGAAATAAGTATTTCAGAAAATGTATTAAAAGATTTAGTTTTCAAAAGTGTAGAGGGTTATCTTAAAGACCAAAAGGTCTATAACGAGAAAATTCAAAAAGAATTGCAAAAGAGTATAAAGATTACAATTAATGACGATGCCAGTGTTAGTATTTCTTTAAAGGTACCTGCTAAATACGGGCAAAACATTGTTGAATTTTCTAAAAATATTCAAAAAGCGATTAAAGACGATCTTGAAAGAATTGCAGAGGTCTATGTATCAAACATTGACGTATCCATCGAAAATCTTGTAAAACCCGAAGAGTTGGAAGAAGAATACGAAGAAATAGAAGAAGAAACCTTAGAAAATGAAGAATCCCCTGAAAGTGAAGAAAAGGAGGATGAAGAACAAAAGGACAAGAATGAATGAAAACATACCGAAAAAAAGGATGATGAGAAAGTTAATTTTTGAAAGTCTTTTCCAACTATCAATAAAGGATGTTAAGTTAGACAACATATTATTCACTTTTGAAAAATTAAACGAAAAGGCACATTTAGAAGAGAGTTATTATTTGGAAGCTAAACAATACATTGAAGATATTTATAAAAATAAAAATGAGTATGATGCGTTGATCAACAAATACTCTGAAGGTTGGCCTGTAGAAAGGATAGGAAACATCGAAAAAACCGTGATGAGGATCTTTATCTATGAGCTAATAAACAAAAAAGATATACCCGTTAAAGTAATATTAAATGAATCAACGGAGTTAACCAAAACTTATGCGACACAAAAAGCCGCCGCTTTTGTTAATGGTATTATGGATAAGATCGCACGTTCGCAGGCATCGATTATGTAGAGCCACAAAATCGAAAGGGGGGAAGTATAGATTTTAAATAAATAAAATCTATACGAAATGTATGGCGCCACAAAATACTCCTCTGTATAAAGCACTTAAGAACATGAGTTACAAAGAATTAGAAGAAATAGCCCAAGAGATTCGAAAGTATATTTTCAACGTTGTATACAACAACAATGGTCATCTTGCTTCGAATTTGGGTGTTGTGGAACTAACAATCGCATTGTACAGGATATTTGATCCCATAGAAGACGTTATTATTTGGGATACCAGTCATCAATCTTACGTACATAAACTTTTGACGGGTCGTTGGAAAGATTTCAAAACCATACGTGAAAAAGGTGGCATAAGTGGGTACACAAATATCTACGAATCACAAGCTGATAGATTCGGTGCTGGGCATGCAGGGACTTCCATAGCAGCCTCCCTGGGTTATACACTATCTGATAAAATAAAAAATAGGAAAAGAAATATAGTTGCTGTTATTGGAGATGGAGCCTTAGGTTGTGGGATGGCTCTTGAATCGTTAAATCAGTTGAACTATCAAGATGCAAAAGTTAAAATAGTTCTAAACGATAACAACATGGCTATTTCCAGAAATGTAGGAACGATTTCCCAATTGTTGAATAATTTTAGAATAAAAAAAGAATATACCCAAGCAAAAGAAATTTTAAAGAGTTCTTTAGAAGACTCTTCCTTGGGTAAGGATGTAGAATCAGTTTTAAAGAAAGTCAGAAACGCTTTAAAATTCTCTATTTACGATACTCCAGCATCACTATTTGAAGAGTTGGGAATCAAGTATTATGGACCTGTCGATGGACATGATATCAAAAAAATGGAAGAGTTTTTGGAATTCATTAAAGCTTATGATGAGAAATCTGTAATACTGCATGTTGTCACCACTAAAGGTAAAGGTTTCGAAGAAACTGAGAAATCTCCTACCAAGTATCATGGTGTATCAAGAAAAGAACCGAACAAAGTCTCTTACAGTAAAATTGTTGGGCATACGTTATCTCATTTAAAAGATTATGAGTTTTTAGCTTTTACGGGAGCCATGGCAGACGGAACTGGGTTAAATGTACTTCAAGAAATATGTCCGGACAAAGTCATTGATATGGGTATCACCGAACCAAGTATAGTCACTACGGCGTCTGCTCTGTCTTTAGGAGGAGTTTTGCCCGTTGTAGATATTTACTCGACTTTCATGCAAAGAGCATTTGACTCACTTATTCATGATGTAGCCTTACAAGAGATCCCAGTTCTATTTTTGTTAGATAGGGCTGGTTTGGTTGGAGAAGATGGCCCAACTCATCATGGGGTTTTTGATATAGCATATACTAGGTTAATTCCAAATGTTGAAATCTGGACGCCATTGAACGCCCAAGATTTAGCTAATATGATTTATACTTCTGTGATAAAGGGTTTGAAAAAACCTAGATTTATTAGATTTCCAAGAGACGGGGAAACGATAGAAATACAAAATATAATCGATAATCTTCAAATAGTAGATGGAGAATGGAAGTATCTAAAAATGGCTGATTCTGGAATTTACGCTCTTGCCGTTGGAACTATCTCTCAAAACGTTTATGAAGCGCTCAAAGATTATAACGTTAATATAATTGGGGTACGAAGCGTCAAACCTTTAAATGAATATTTTCTGGAAATACTAGAACAAAGGGCTGAATATATTTTTGTTTATGAAGAAGGAAGTTTGAAAGGTGGTTTCAACGAAGAGATATCCAAACTGAGAAATAAGAAAATTTACTCATTTGGTGTGAAAGACGAGTTTGTTTCTCATGCCACAAGAGAAGAACAATTAGAAGAATGCGATCTTTCTATAAAAGCAATAAAAGAAAACTTTGAAAAAATTATCGGTGGCGTTAAAACACAATCATCTAAAAAAAGGGAGATTAAAAAATGATAAAAAATAAACTTTTTTTAGTACTTTCCATATTCTTTATCATAACTACTGTCACGTATGCTTTTGAGTTATTAATAACCCCTTCCTATTCCTACACTCTTAATTCAACAGGCGATACAAACACTCAACAGAGTTTAGATTACACTGGGGGAAGGATTTCTTTTTTAATTCCAACCGAAGATGGTGAAGAAATTTCTTATGGCCCCTATTTGGGATTTTTCTACAATTACAATTTATTAGATAGTTTGGAAAGTGTAGAAGATGTGGGAATTTCTCTCGGTTTGAATATGAAATATACAACCAATATAATTGGCAATTTAGAATTTTTGGTAACCGCCTTCGGAGGCGTACACACGGAAGATTATTTTAAAACCTTTAAAACGGAAATACTTATTAATGGAGGTATCAGCTACAACAATTTATCTCTGGCTGTTGGTTACGAGACCCGGTATTACGAAGAGGAAAGCCTAACCGTTAATTATCTACCAATCTCGTTGGGAGTGAGTTTTAAATTTTAGAAAAAACCTACAAGGATTTGGAAATCGAAAAAATATTAAATTTAATTTCAACCTATAGTCATACTGATTATGGGAAAGCGTATTTTTTAAAAAATGTAAAAATGTACAAAGATCTAACAGAATTAGACCGAGAAGTGAACATTTCTCGAGTTTTTTTTGATATGGCGATTAAAGGTACATTAAAGGATTTGTATGGTTTAAGTTATATCCCTTCGATAATGGAAAAGATAAGCAACAAGGAAAGTGTTGAAGGGAGAGAATTCAGAAAGATTGGAGAGTTTTTGGAGGACGGTTATGCCATCCACAAACATTACAGCGGTATAAACGATCTACTCACTGATAAGTTATCAGATTACAAACCTCTACTTGAGTTAAAAGATCAGATCTTTAAAGTTTTTACTCCTGAAGGAGAAATTAAAGATAACGCCTCAATCGAATTAAAAAGAATAAGAAACGGCATAGACACGGTAAAACGTCAATTAAATATAGAATTCAACAAGATAAAAAGTAAGTATATTAAATACCTTTCTTTAGACCAGCCTGTGGAAAGAAACGGAAGGTTATGCATAGCGTTAAAGAGTGAAAATAGAAATGTCATAAAGGGTATTACCGTAGGAAGATCCGATTCCGGTGCTACTTTGTTCGTAGAACCAGATACCATTATAGAACTAAATGAAAAGCTTACAGATTTATTCTCACAAGAGAAGAACGAAATCAATAGGATACTTTCAAATTTGACTTTTGAACTTCAAAAAAACAAATTTAAAATAGAAAAAAATATAGAAATAATAGAATATATAGATGCCAATATAGCGAAAGCCAGATACGCCAAAGATATGAATGCAGTATTCACTCAACCCCATACTACTAAAAAGATTCTTCTCAAAGAACTAAAACACCCTTTAATACCAAAAGAAAAAATATTCCCCATAGATGTAGAACTGGATAGAAACGGGATGATAATAACGGGTCCCAACACAGGTGGTAAAACGGTTTCTTTGAAATCAATTGGATTAGCCTTTTTTATGGCTCATTCTGGTTTACCAGTCTTAGCTTTAAAGGCTGAAGTACCTTTTATAGAAGAAATATACACGGATATAGGTGACCAACAAGATATATCTCAAAATCTAAGTACTTTTTCTGCCCATTTGTTGAACTTAAAAAATATACTTGAAAACGTTAATGAAAAATCTCTTGTATTGATAGATGAATTAGGAACAGGAACCGATCCTATTGAAGGAGCTGCCTTAAGCAAAGCTATTTTGAAATATCTGCTAATGAAAGGGCCAATAATATTTGCTACTTCACATCTGTCTGAGATTAAAACATTTTCTTTGGAAGAAGAAAAACTACTCGCCGCTTCTATGTCTTTTGATATTGAAACACTTAAACCTACATACAAACTAATGGTAGGCGTACCTGGAGCATCCCATGCCATTGAAATAGCAGAAAGATTGGGGATTGACCCTCAGATAGTAGAAGAAAGTAAAATAAATCTCAATGAAGAATTTTCACAAAGTGAAAAAATACTCAGTAAATTAACTTCTATTCACAATGAATACGAAGAAAGTTTAGAAAGGATCAAGAAGAAAGAAAAAGAGACCGATAAAATGAAAAAAGAGTACGAAGAAAAACTACAAAAACTAAAGAAAAAAGAAATAGAAAGTCTCGAACCCGAGTTGTATCAACTTAAAGAACAGATAAAAAATATGAGAAACCAGATTCAAACCATATTAAAAGAAATTAAGCAAAAAAAAGATCAAATCGATTTACAAGAAATCAGCAAAAAACTAAAAGAATCTGAAAATATGGCTTCACAACTTGAAGAGATGAGAAAAACGTTATCTCAAAATCAAAAAGGGCGAAAAATTGAAAAGTCTAAGATAAAAGTTGGGATGAAAGTAAAAACGTCCAATAATATTGAAGGAACGGTAAAAAGAGTAACAAACTCGAAGATAACCGTTCAGATTGATGGTTCTCCGATAGAGATAACTTATAATCCAACGGAAATTGAGCCTGTAATTAACACAGATAAAGAAAAAAACGAAGAAAAAAGAATTTACGTTAAAATAGATCAAAAGAAAAGTGTAAAATCCGAATTAGATATTAGGGGTTATTCAGTAAATGAAGCTATACCCGAAATAGAAAAATTTATTTCGGATTTAATAAGTTCTGGGATAAAAGAAGGAAGAATAATACACGGAAAAGGAACAGGGAAACTAGCTATGGGAATTTGGGATTATTTAAGAAAATCATCTCTAATTAAAGATTTCAAAATCGCTCGAAGTGAAGAAGGGGGAACAGGGGCGACAGTAATAGAAGTTTAAATAATGGGGGAGTGGAAATGATCTTTGGACTTGATATAGGTACAAGGACTCTTGTAGGGACATTGGCAGAATATGATGAAGAAACAGAAAATATAATAATCAAGCATTTTGCAGAAGTTGAGCACGAAAATAGAGCGATGCTTGACGGACAAATTCATGATGTCAACAAGGTTGCAAAAGGTGTATTCAAAATAAAGAAAACACTGGAGGAGGAAAGTTCCATCAATCTTTCCGAAGTTGCCATCGCTATAGCTGGTAGGTTTCTTATCTCTTCAATTGGCTCATACAGCCTTGATATTTCAACTCATGGTTATTTAGACAGTGAAACAATCAAAAAGATGGAACTCGAAGCCGTTAAAGTGTCTACAGAAAAATTAAACTACTCCCAAGAAATGTACTGCGTAGGATACTCCATACTCTACTACAGTCTTGATAATCAATGGATTAAACATCTAGAAGGGCAAAGAGGTAATCAAGCAAAAGTAAAAGTTTTGGCAGCTTATCTACCAAAAAATGTTGTAGAAGCTATGATGTCTGTATTGGATAAAGTTGGATTAAAACCAATCCATGTCACATTGGAACCGATAGCCGCAACAAGTTTAGTTGTGCCTGAGGACTTGAGAAGCCTGAATGTTGCAATGGTAGATGTGGGGGCCGGAACAAGCGATATATCCATATCAAATAAAGGGGTAATAACAGGCTATGGAATGGTACCTTTAGCTGGAGATGAGATAACAGACACTATCTCTCAACGACTATTGGTGGATTTCAAAACTGCTGAAAAGATAAAAAGGCAATTATCTCAAAGCGATGAAATTACATACAACGATATTCTGGATAATCCACAAATTGTAAGAAAAGAAGAAGTAATTAACATAATAACCCCTGTTATAGACACCATAACGGATAAAATAGCTAAAGAAATATTAAATCTAAATGGGAAACCTCCTGTTGCTGTGATGGTAGTAGGTGGTGGAGGAAAAGTACCAACTTTCACCGAAAAATTAGCCGGCAAACTTGGACTTCCCAAAGAAAGGGTATCTTTAAAAACTACCAAAAACTTGGAGAATATCATTTTTGAATCAAAAAGAATGGAAGGTAGTGAATACATAACTCCTTTAGGTATAGTAAATGTCGCACTGAAAAAGCAGGGTAGTGTATTCAATACTATTAAAATAAACGGAAGAAATGTAAATATGTTAATCATAGGTAAAGACATGAACGTTTTACAGGCGTTACTACAATCAGGTTATTCTCTAGACAAATTGGTTGGACTACCTTCCCCTGCGATAGCTTTCGAACTGAACGAAAAATTACAGATAAAAAAGGGAAATATGGGCGAAAAGGCAAAAATAACAGTAAACGGAGTATCTGCGGATATACATTCTCCCATTAAACCAGGAGATCACATTGAAATAGAAGAACCTAAAAATGGCAAACCTGTCAATTTGAAATTGAAAGACGTGATTGAACCCATTGAATTTTACTTAAATGGAGAACCCAAAACCACTTATCCTGTAGTAATAAAAAATGGTGAAAAAATAGAAAGCTTAGAAGAAGAGATCAAAGATGGAGATAAAATATTTACTTCACCTCCAAAAATAGAAGATGTATTTAAAGAGTACAACGAGAAAATTTTCTTCACAATAAATAACCTTCCATATGAAGTCCCTGTGGGTACGATTATCATGAAAGACGAAGAAATCTTAGATAAAGATTATCAAATAAAAAATGGAGATCTTCTAAAAACAAAGGCGGTAAAGCTTCCTAAGATAAAAGAATTCTTGGATATCGAAACCGAAAAGATGAAAGTATTTTTAAACGGGAAAGAGGTTCATTTAAACAAAGAAGAAATAATCGCATCCTATGATGGAAAAATAATTGACATAGAAGAAGAAGTGAGCAATGGAGCAAATTACTCGATTAAAAAGGTAAAAAAGGATGTTCAATTAATAGATGTATTTTCTCATCTTTCCATAAACAGAGAAGAAATTCAATCTTATGAAATTTACTTAAATGACCAAAAAGTCGAAAGCTTTCTACAAAAGATCGAACCAGGTGCGAATGTGAGGTTGTTAATCAATGATCAGAGGAATAGGAGTTGACATCGTAAAAGTCGACAGGATCAACGAAAAAAACGTCCAAAAAATTCTCTCTCAAAAAGAAAAAGAAATATACGATACGTTTAAAGGGCAAAAAAGAAAAAAAGAATATGCAGCGGGTCGTTTTGCAGTAAAAGAATCTTTAATAAAATGTTTCAAAAGGTTTATCCCTTACTCACAAATTACCGTTCTAAACAAACAAAGTGGAGAACCCTATTTAGATGAAGAATCGGTGAAATATCTATTCGAAAAGTTTGGAGGTAATGGAACGATACACATATCTATAGCCCATGAAAGAGAGTTTGCCGTAGCAACAGCGGTTGTAATAGATGAGGACTAAAGGGGGATTGTAATTTGGACATACCAAAAAACATAAAAGAACGATACGAAAAGTTAAAAGCAGAAATAGAAGAACATAACTACCGATACTACGTATTGGCTGATCCCATTATCTCGGATCAGGAATACGATAAGCTATTTAAAGAATTAGTAGAGCTCGAAAAGAAATATCCCGAATTGAAAACACCCGATTCTCCCACTCAAAGGATCGGTGGGATAGTTGTTGAGGGATTCAATAAAGTAAACCATTCCATACCGATGTTATCTTTAGATAACACCTACAACGAAGAAGAAATCTTAGATTTTCACAAAAGGGTTTTAAAGAACTTGAACTTAACCCATGTTGAGTACTTCTGTGAACTAAAGATAGATGGAGTATCGGTAGCTTTAAGGTACACCGATGGAGTATTAACTCAAGCTATAACCAGAGGCGATGGAACAACAGGAGAAGATATCACGCAAAACGTAAAAACCATCCCATCTATTCCTTTAAGATTGAGGAAAAATCTATCCATTGAAGTACGTGGAGAAATATACATGCCAAAAAAAGAATTTGTGAGAATAAATTCTGAAAGGGAAGAAAAAGGGTTACCTGTTTTCGCTAATCCTAGAAATGCCACAGCGGGCACTTTAAAACTTTTGGACAGTAAAGAAGTGGCAAAAAGAAAGTTAAGCTCTTTTATGTATTACGTTATCTTCCCTCAAAATTACAACTTAGAAACTCAAGAGGAAGCAATAAATTTTCTGAAAGAAGTTGGTTTCAGAATCAATCCTAATTACAAAAAGGTCGAAGATATTGGACAAGTTATAGAATTTTGGAAAGAATGGAATCGAAGGAGAAAGGAATTAGAATACGAAGTAGATGGAATAGTAGTTAAGGTGAACAGTTTTGAATTACAGAGAGTCCTTGGTGAAACTGCCCGATCCCCAAGATGGGCAATAGCTTTCAAATTTGAAGCTGAACAGAAAGAAACGAAACTAAAAGCTATAAAGCTTCAAGTTGGGAGTACAGGAATAATAACCCCCGTTGCAGAATTTGACCCCATACAACTCGAAGGAACAACGGTAAAAAGGGCAAGTCTACACAACTTTGACTATATAAAAGAAAGAGATATAAGGGAAGGCGATTATGTATTAATTGAAAAAGCAGGTGGCATAATACCACAAGTTATAGGGCCCGTTAAAGAAAAAAGAACCGGGGAAGAAAAAATAATTCAACCTCCTGAAAAATGCCCTGTATGTGGTGGAAAAGTTGGGAAAATAAAATCTTCCGAAGTGGCAATAAGATGTTTGAATCCCTCTTGTCCAGAAAAGCTTTTAAGAACTTTGGAAAATTTCGTTTCAAGAGACGCAATGAATATCCAAGGACTTGGCCCAAAGTTATTGAAAAGAATGGTAGATGCAGGTTTAGTTAAAGATGTAGCAGATCTGTATTATTTAAACGACCAAAAAATTAGAAGCTTAGGAGAAGGTATAGGAGACAAAACGGTAGAAAATATATTGACACAAATAGAGCAATCCAAAAATAGAGAATTGTACAGATTAATTAACGCTCTTGGGATACCAAATGTTGGTTTAAAAACGGCGAAAGACCTTGCTAATCATTTTAAAAATTTAGACAGTTTAATAGACGCAAAATTTGATGAACTTGTAGAAATAGAGGGCATTGGTGAAGATATAGCAAATGCAATTATAAAGTTTTTTTCACAGGAAGAAGTTAAAAAGATCGTTAAAAAATTAAAAGATGCAGGGGTCAACATGGGCAAAAAAGAAGAAGAAAAATCAGAAGGACCTTTAAAAGGTTTAGTTATATGTCAAACCGGTGCACTTTCTAAAATGACAAGACAAGAGTTCGCCGAATACGTTGAATCTAAAGGCGGTACCTTCTCTGAAAACGTGACGAAGAAAACAAATATCCTAGTAGTTGGAGAAAACCCTGGTTCTAAATTAGATAAAGCTCAAAGTTACGGAATTACTATAATGAGTGAAGAAGAGTTCTTTGATAAATATGGAGAAAGTTAGAAAAATAGTAACGCTTCAAATATTAGTACTTATCTTCATTTTTTTTAATACGAAGGGCTTCTCTGAGATAACTGCAAACGAAGTTTATCTACTATCTTCAATATACTCAGGAAAAGATTTTACAAACATAACACCTTATCCAATAAATTCAAACGATGATTTTGAAGTTCACCCTGGTTTTTTCTACAGATCTTTTGATCCCCTGTGGTTGATTGGTGGAATATTTGAAACCAATTGGTCAGATTTGGAAAGAGGGGTATATTTATCTGATTCATTACCCTATGTTACTGGGTTCATGGGTGGATACGATGCAGGAAGTATGAGAATTGTCTCAGCCATGTACTTCTTCGATCCTTACTTAACCGAAGATGAGTTAGAAAGGCAAAAAGATACCTCTTTTGATGGTAATTCCGACAGAGCCGGATTGGAAGATTTTGGGTATTCTGATCCTTCAAAAACCTTGTTTATACACAGATTAGAATTTAATCTTTTCGATAGAATAAGACTTTCTTTGAACGAATTAAATTTGATAGGCGGTAAATACCCTGACCTTTCTGATGCTAACCCTTTTGGTATAGCTCATAATAACCTAGGTGAAGGATTCTCAAATAATATGTTAGGAGTAGATGCTTCTATCATTCCTATCAACGGTTGGCAAATATATGGACAATTCGCGATGGACGATTTTGTAGTGCCCGATACTGAAGAGGGAGCAACAGATTACAAACCAACCGCATTTGCTTGGGGAGTAGGAACAAAATTAGTCGGCAAAACTTCTAAATATTACATATCTCCCAAAATAGAGTATTATAAGATTTACACTTGGATGTACAATCAATGGGCACCTTACTTGAAATATACCGCTAAGTATGATGGAGAAAATATTCCCATAGGTTTTGACTACGGGAACGACATGGAAGGTTACTTAATAGGATTGGATATTGCCAACGAAACAACCAGATATAAAATTACCTTCGAACACTACCTCAAAGGTGAAATAAATTTAGAAACACCTTACGACGATGAGAGAAAACCAGATGTGGAAGGTTGGCCTGGACCCTACGGAGAAACAACACCATTTATCATAATATCCTTTTCAATTGAAGTAGGGTTTTAAAATTCTCAATACTTTTAATTTATCTAACTACTAATAAAGTTAGTAAGTTGTATTTAATTATAAAAGGCATGCTAAAGGCATTAGAGGTGATAAAAATACCGAATTATAAATATAAAATTGGGTTGCACATATTCAGACGAGATCTTAGGTTAGAGGATAATACTTCTCTCATAGAAGCTCTTCAAAGTTGTGAAAAAGTCATACCTGCTTTTATATTTGATGACCGACAGATTAAAGACAATGATTACAAATCAGACAACGCGGTTCAATTTATGATCAACAGTCTAAAAGAACTCAATGATGAGCTACACCAATTGAACGCTAGACTATACTTTTTTGAAGGTCTTACTTCTAAAGTAGTTGAAAGCTTAATTAAGACATTAGGAATAGAAGCAGTTTTTGCGAATAAAGATTACACTCCATTTAGTAAGAAAAGAGATAACGAAATAAAAGCCATTTGTGAAAAGGAAAGAGTAGATTTCAAAGAACATTTTGATGTTTTAATACATGAACCCACAGAAGTTTTGAAAGATAATGGTATGCCATATATAAAGTTCACCGATTTTTTAAAAAAATCCAAAAAAATAGATGTGCTAGAACCACAGAAGAATAAATTTAAAAATTATTTTACAGAAAAAATTAGCTCAAGTATTGCTCTTCAGGTTGATAAATTTCCTCAAAATGAAAATTTAATGTTAAAAGGTGGGCGAAAAGAAGGGTTACGTTATATAGAGAGAATAGTCAAATTAAAAAATTACAGTGAAATTAGAAACATACCTTCAATCGATGGAACAACAAAATTATCTCCCCATCTTAAATTTGGAACAGTTTCTGTGAGAGAGGTATATAAAAAAGTAAATGAAAACTTCGGTAATGAACACGAAATTATTACACAACTTCACTGGCGTGATTTTTTTACTCATATTCTTTATCATTTCCCTCATGTTTTAGGGAGTTCCTTCAAGGAGAAATACAACCAAATACAGTGGGAAAATGATTTGGATAAATTTAAAGCGTGGTGTACAGGGAGAACAGGTTATCCTATAGTTGATGCTGGAATGAGACAATTGAATCTAACGGGATGGATGCATAACCGAGTAAGAATGATAACAGGGAGTTTTCTTGTTAAGGATTTACATATTGATTGGCGATGGGGAGAAAAATACTTTGCACAAAAATTAGTTGACTACGATCCTGCAATTAATAACGGTAATTGGCAATGGGTTGCTTCAACAGGTTGTGATGCTCAGCCTTTTTTCCGAATATTTAACCCAATTTTGCAACAGCAAAAATTTGATGCTGCATGTGATTACATAAAGACTTGGTTACCAGAATTAACCAATCTTAACTCAGAGCAAATACATACTTTGAACATTCCAAAAGACATCGATTATCCAACACCTATTGTCGATCATAAAATAGCTTCAGAAAAGGCTAAAAAACTTTATAAAATATGATCAAAAAGCGAAGTATGTTTGTTATCTGTGGATTTTAATAATACGTTTAAATATAGCGGTGCAAAAGCACCGCCAAATATTTTTAGAAAAACAATCTCCTGACTTTGACAATTGGGCGATGATTTTTTAGTAAACGAAACGGAAGAAAACGAATTTGAGGAGATAAAATACATATTTTTTTGAAAAAAATTTTTGATAAACCTTTAATTTCCAAACTGTCTATATAAACTCTATTCTCAAATCCCTTTAATCTGGAATAGTTAATACTACAGTCTCTTTGGTTATCTTTCTTCCAGCTACTACTGTGAAGAAAAATAAAAATACCCCTGCCCCTAACAGTATCCATAAAATTATATCGTTGAACTGCTCTGTCAAGGGAAAAGTTGAAGTCAAATAACTGCCACCAAAAACAACTATGAATCCTATTATAAAAAACAAGTTATTGATTATACTTATTCTTCGAATTCTAAAAATTAGATAATACATAATAGAAAGCAATCCAAAACCAAAGGCAGAAACAAATATAATTATTTTAAAGAGTGAACCATTAAAAAAACTTTTTTCAAGGAAAGTAATTGTTAAAATATTTGGAATGATGAATATTAAAACTAATTCAACTTCCATAACTATCCAACCAACAATAATAGAGCTATACAGATAAGGTTGTATTTCAAAGCCGTTCGATAGTAAAAGTTCTATTCTACCTGTTGTTTTTTCTGGTATAACTAAATTGCTGAGTATCAAGATGGCTCCTATCGTGTACATAAATAAAGCCATGATAATAAACATTCTATTGGAAATAAGCTCCGGTACCTCATTAGGTTCAGAACCCACAAAGCTATAAAGTGTAAAAGTTGTTATTGCTATCAACAAAATTGCTGGAAAATAGAAGTAAGCAAAACTGGTTAATAGCATCCTAAAATTATATTTCATTATTTTTTTCATCTATATACACCCCCGCTTTTTCCTTGAATATAGAAATTTCCCTACTAAATTGTTTGTCAATTTGATCTCCCACATTCGATCGTATTTTATTCCATCACATTTTCTTTTCTCTTTTAACTTTTTTAAGGTAGAGAAACCTCAAAGAAATATCTCTTAAGGTCCCTGTAATTGTAAATATAGAGGATATTTTTCCCATCGGCATTTACATTTTTATCAAAGGCAAACTTCGGATAATAGAGCAAATTTGGGTTATTTATATACAATCTTATATTCAGGTCTTCATTTAATACGAATATTTCCATTTCTCCTTGAACCTATAAAATACACTAAGCCGTTCTCTGACAAAAGATACACATTACCTTTTTGAGTAACTATATCCAATATTTCGTTTTCATTGTCATGTAGATTAACAACAAAGCTTTCATCGAATTCTAAATTCACTGAAAAAGTGAAGGTGACAGCAATCAAGATAAACATTATCAAAAATCGCCCTCTAAACATTTTCATCTTTTTTTCTTCCTTTCTTTATATTTTATACAAAAATGAATTTCTTATAGGGAAGAGAAAAATTTCCTCTTCCCCTATAATAATAAATTACTTATCTTCTTTTTAACCAACGTATACCATAGTAGCTAAACCAATCAGCATAAGTACGGACCAACCTCCTAATAAACAAAAATTACAAATAAAACATCCAGCACAATCGACTCCCTCAATGATGTATTCGGGGTTCAGATTATTCATATTTTCATTCACCTCCTCGTACAAGTGTTTTTTTAATTGGCTTCAAATATTTATTGATAAAGTATTACAGGGATCGGCCAAAAAATTTATGTTAAAATCAAGCTCGATAATTTTTGTTATCTTTAAATTACTTATACTCTCTTTTTCTTCTTTTATCCGTATTATGATATAGTTTTTTTGGAAGATTTTACTCTATTTTTTTAAAATTAGAAATAAAAATCAATTTTTTAATTGTTCTTCTTTCGTTATATCTATAATTTTGTTGCAGACATCATCAAAGTTATTTGAATGATCTATTATCACACATATTTTATCGTTCAATTTTTCTTTGATGAATTTCTTTATCAACTCTCTTGTTTCACTATCCAGATGTGCGGTAGCTTCATCAAAAACATAAACGTCCGAATTAGCTTTTGCGATAGCTCGAGCTATTGCTATCTTTTGAATCTGTCCACCTGATAGTTTTATCCCATTTTCCCCCACAGGTGTTTTGTCTCTCAAGGGTAGAGAGTCGACAAATCCCTTTAAACCCGATTTAAGTAAAACCTTTTGATATTGTTCCTCATCTATTTCATCAACGATTTTTATATTTTCTGCTATCGAAGAGTTTAAGAGAAAAATCCTCTGCGATACTATTGAAAAGAGTTTTCTTAATGATTTTTTTGATATCTTTTTCAAGTCCGTTCCATTAACCAATATCTTACCATCATAGTTGTTATAAAACCCTAAAAGCAATCTTATTATCGTCGATTTACCGCTTCCATTTGGACCTTTTAAAAGTATTTTAGTACCTTTTTTGGCATTTAAATCAAAGTTTTCTATCACATAATCATTACCAACCGGATATTTAAAGCTTACATTTTTCATCTCTATTTCATTTATTTGGTTTAATTCTAATTCATCACCAGTTTCTTCCTCTTTTTGGTATTTGAAGAAAAAATTTCTGATTCTTTCCAAAGCAACGAAGGCTGGTTGGATAGTCAACATCGTTGTGTTCCAATTTAAAACAGGGGCATATAATTTCGAAAAATAACCTGCGAATGCCATATAGGTACCGATAGAGATATTTTCATTTAGAACTGCACTTCCTCCAACGTATAGCAAAAATACACTTGCAAGAGAAGAAAAAAGTGTCAATAACTCTGTTCCCCCTGACATCGAGATTCCCCTTTTTATCATCGTCTTTGCAAATTGTTCACTCGCTTGGTTTATCTCCTTTACCTGTTTTTCTTCTATGCCAAGTCTCTTTATTTCTTCTCCACCTAAAATCGCTTGTTGCAATTTCCCGCTGTACATTGCACCTTTTTCAAGAGAGGCATGAGTGAATTTTTTAAGAGATCTTCCAAAGATTTTTGTTACTATACCGAATACAGGAACCATTAAAAGTAATAGAATAGTGAGCTTAAAGTTCATTGAAAACATAATAAAAAGAGCACCTACAAATTCAAAGATGCTTATGATCGCCCTTAGAGTATTCATGGAGAAAAAGGAACTCAAGGAGTCAACTTCTTTCATTCGGGCAAGGATATATCCACTTTCGTTGGTCGTAAAAAATTCTAATGGAAGATTCAAAATATTTTTGTTGAGATCTTTCTTCATATCAAGAAGTGTATGTTGATTTAAAAAAGTGAACAACACGGAAGAACTGTAGTTAATTATACTTTGTAAAAGATAGGTACCAACAAGGATCAACACGAATTTAATAAGAACATTCATATTTCTTGCCATAATCCCTTCATCAAAAGCGAGTTTTGTGAGATAAGGGGGTAAAAGAGCAACCAAAGTGAGTACAATTAGCATAATCATGCCCAAGATAAAAAGCCATATTCTCCTTTTTACGTATTTAAAAACAAAACTTAAAGTACCGAATTTATTTAAGGCCATCTTTATCTCCTCTATTTGGTACTTTTACTCTTAAAAATTCTACATACGAATCATTTATCCACTTGCATCTATCAATATCCATCAATCCATCTTCAACCGCTTTTCTAGCCCTTAAAATACAAGGCCAACAGAAATGAAGTAACTCACAATCACCGCAAATTTCTCTATCTCAACGCAAAACACTAGCTCTTGCCTTATATACAACTTTTTCCTCAAATAGGAACGTTGTTGAAAGGGTTTTTTCTTATTCTATCATCAGTCTTTTGCCAAAGATATTTACGAAGTAGATGATTCCTAATATAGCCATTAATCCCAAAAATATGAAAATAAGATTTTGCCAGTTTTCTAAAATAATTAACTTTTCCCACAGATTTCCATTCATTCCCACAAAAATTAAGAATAAAAAAAGAAGGATTCTAACTATGAATGGGTTATCAAACACGAGAAGCCCTATTCCAACCAAACCACTAAGTACCGCCGACCAAATCGGAAAGGTTATCAATACCGTTAAAAGTATTTCAAAATTAGCAATTACTCCCATAGAAAAAATGTTTGTTATATATTGCACAATAATTCCCCATAACATGAATACCTGTGTGAACAATAATACTGCCAACATTTTCCCCAAGAATATTTCTTTTATATTTAAAGGTGATGCCAAAAGGTATGAGATATTTTTATTTTCCTTCTCTTTTTGAAAGCTGATCCAACCAAATGTATAAGGTACGAAAAAAGTAACCGTAAAAGATGAGATAAGAATAGGGTTAAATTTATTTGAACCATCCAAATTAAACACTATTACAAAGATTGTAATAGCCGTCAAAAGCAACAATAATTGGAATTGTTTCCTTATGAACGTTCGTAACTCTTTTTTAATTAGGGCTTTCATCATTCTTCGTCCTCCTTCACGATATAAGTATATATATCCTCAAGCGTCACTTTTTCTTCTTCCACCTTTTCGACCTCTATTCCTTTATTCACGAGATATCGAACTACTGATGATGGACTTATTTTATCTCCAGAGAGTATCAACTCTTTTTCTCCTATTACATTTACTTCAGAATCCTTTGAAATCTCATTTACTATATCCTTGGGAATTTTACTACTTACCTTTATTGTTACACCCATTCTAACTCCCAAAGCCTCTTTCAATTCTTCCATATTTCCAGATACAACTATTTGTCCTCTTCTCAAAAGTATTATCCTTGAACATATTCTTTCTATATCGAAAAGGTCATGAGAGGTTATTAAAAGTGTTTTTTCTTTATCATGTAAGCTTTTTAAAAATTCTACCATGTTTTTCCTGGCTACTGGATCAAGATTGGACGTTGGTTCATCCATTAAAACAATTGAAGGATCATGCAAAAATGCTCTTGATATGGCTAACTTTTGCTTCATACCTGCGGAAAGTCCCTTTACCAAACTTCCCCTATTTTCGTAAAGTCCCCATTGATTTAGTAATGCTTCTCCACGTACTTGGGAAACCCCATATAATTCACTCCAGAACTTTATATTTTCATCAACAGTTAAATCATTATATAGACCAGGTCCATCCAAAATGAAACCTATCTTTTTCCTTTGTTGCTTGGTCATCTTATCGGTATCTACCCCTAAAATTTTTGAAACTCCTTCAGTTGGTTTCAAAAGTCCTAATATTATATTTATCAGGGTAGTTTTTCCTGCACCGTTTGGCCCAATCAATCCTACAATTTCTCCCGCATTTATTGAAATATTAATATCTTTCAAAGCTTCTACCCCGTTTTTATAAACCTTCCGAATATCTTTCAATATTATTGTTTCCATAAATCTATCTTCCTCCTAAAAGATGACATAGCATTATAAGAATTAAAATTACTAATGTTGATGTTGCAAAACTTTTAAGCAATAATTTTAGAAAACCTTTGCCTTCTCCAATGCGGAACTCGTATATTGTTCGTAAAGCGTATCCTATGGTGAGAATCACAAAAAAAGCTGGTGGATTAGACATATTAATGCCCCACCTTTGAACATAGAAATTTCCCTAATAAATCGTTTGTCAATTTCAGTTCTACTGCTCTACATTCAAAACAACCATACCTAAAGATACATTCCTTGCACTTTTCAATCTTTCCCAAATTTAGATTCCAATATTTATCAATTTCTCTATCACCAAATATTCTTTCAAAAGGTTCTGAATCATTCATTACATCTGCCAAGATTTCTTTCTTCATGTGGGGACATGGTAAAATCTTACCGTTCGAGGTTAAAGCAAGAGTTCCATACAAGCAGGGATGATGATAGAAATTGTGCCAAAAAGTCTCAACATTAACTCGAACAAAATGACTGTTGTTAAATTCTCGAAAGTTACTTTTACGATAAATATGAGATACATACAAACCTTGGGGGTTGAATTTCATTATTTCTTCTCTCAGCCTTTCAATATTATTATCCGAATCCAACACGATTACTGGTACAAAACTTTGTAAGCGATTTTTAACATAATCCAATGTGTAACAGAATTTTTTTGAATTATCTTCATCTTCATTAAAGTTCGATGCGGGAATAACTATATAACAATTTAAATTTTCAGTAAGATTTCTCTTATTTTCTTTTATTTTCGAAAACAAATGTTTCCAATGTGTTACAACCCATATTTGAGTTGATTCAGATAAATATTTACATTGATTCACAAGGTTGTTAAGTTTATTACCAAGGAGGAAGGGATTCCCCCCATGTAAGATAAGATTAATAGGCTTTAAGTCTAAAATACGAGGTAAAAAACGCCTATAGTCAAAATGTTCAACATTTTTTTCAGACTTTTCATTAGAGCAAGTTAAACACGGGATGGAATTGAGAGAATTGCAAAAGGAACAGTTTAGATTACAATTAGTTGGTAATTGAATAAAAAATCTATTAATTACAGGAGGTGGAGATTGAATCCCTTTTAAAGGAAGCAACATACCTTTTCTCGTTTTTTCCTCGTATATTAACTTATCATAGCACTTCCCTATACTTTTATCACTTAATGTTTGAATAATTTCTGGTGTTTTCGGATGATCAACTTTGGATATTAACTCCCCCGTTTGAAGATAATGTATCACTTTTGCCCAATCTTCATCAAGCTCAATTATATCGCCATTATATAGGTTGTAAATAGCAGCTTCTTTAGCTTTATCATTTTCCACAAGGATGTTCCACTTATTTAACTTAAAAAAACGTTCTTTCAAAGAAATACACCCCCCTGTTTATAACCTTTTTGCGTCACAATATCGAAAAGATCAACACCATCTTCGAGAAGGCTCCATACTTCTTCAAATTGTTTCTTAATACTTTTTCTGATTTTCTCACAAACGTCTGCCGGCTCTTTTTCAAATTTTTCAATGCCAGCTGTTAACGCAAAACACAAAGGACATAATCTCTTTACACAACAATTCAAACAATCTTTGGTTATCTCACTATTATATTTTTCCACAAGAATTCCTATCTTTTCAATTTCTAACCACTTTTGTACATTGCCGATAGGGAAATTATAATTCATTTTTTCACAACAATGTAAATTACCATCTGGATCAACAGCAACTTTTGTTCCCGGTACGCAAGTTGCTGTAAAAGGTAAAAATTTTGGCCTCGTTAAAGAGTAAAGGATATTTATGCTTCTGTTAAGAATTAAAGTATATGGTGTACCTATTAGTGCAGACAAAAATCTATTTTCATTTCCTCTTTTTAAATGTTCAAAATACATTTGTTTACAGTATTCCATTCTTTCAAAAAATTTCTCTTTGTCCTCTTTAGAGTATCGTTTGTACCATCTTCCAAAAGAGTCTGAAATCATATTAACTCTTGCGACTTTTAATAAATCAGCTTGCTTATCAAAAAAACGTGACATTTCTATTATATCGCTACCATAATCATAGCATACAATTATAGAACAGAACTTTTTATAATAATCAGAATATTTTTCACTCAGATTTATTAAATTTTTTAAAATTATATCAAAGCTTCCAGAATGATCTGGAAAAACGCGAAGCCTATCATGTTCTTCTCTCTGCCCATTCAAACTGACTGCAATTGCAACTTCATTTTGAGCAAGGAAATCTGCTATTTCCTTCCTCAGTAAAATCCCATTTGTTGTAAGTGTAAAAAAACATCCTTTATAGATCTTTTTTGCATAATTAATTACTTCTTTAATAAGATCAAAATTTAATAAAGGCTCCCCTCCATAAAAACCAATAATGGGTTTTAAATATGGATTTCTCCTCTTTGTTTCTTTTAAAGTGTTTAAGTATTTTTTAACAGCTTCTTTTGCTATACTGCTTTCCATGTAAACTTGCCTATGTATTCTCATATTGTAATAGTTTCCTGAATATGCACAATATTTGCATCTAAGATTACAGTCTTCTGTAACTATTAGAAATAACTCCTTTGTACCATTTTGTTTTAAATAAGTATGTATATCTTCTAATTCGACCTTTTGTTGCAAAATACAATTTTTGGTTTTGTTTTCCTTTTCTAATTGTCTGGCTGCTTTTATATTATCCACATATTTGACTACTCCTGTTGAATCAGAATAAAAATATTGATTTCCTTTCTTTGTTTCAAAAAAAAACCCTTCCATTATTTTCTTTTCCTCCTTTGATTAAACCTTGGTTTTTAATAAAATTAGTTCTGTTTAATTTATCCTTTTTCCTAATCCTATTTGATATTTTATTTTTATAAACCCTAATGCCACAGATAAGCGAATATTGCTTCTTTCTACTGATTGTTGGACTCTATCCATGCCTCTCAACAAAAAGAAGTGTATGTCTCAACACATCAAATTTGTTACTTCCATACATTATCCTTTTAATGACTTTCAATTTATTCACAGAACCTTCTGCTAGTTCGTTGTTGTAATCATATACTATTGCATTTCTAACCACTTGTATATTTCTGATATAATAAATATTTGATGAAACAATATAAGCATAAACAACTATTTACTTTAAAAAATCAATGGGTAGTAGAAGCACATATTGACGAACTTTCAAGTTCGTTAAAAAGTTTGTTCGCTACCCGCTTTTCACCATATTCCGAGACTTAATTGCCCTTTCAACGCTACATTAGAAGAATGAATGTAAATGAGGGATTCTTAAACAATACTAACATTAGTGAGAAGAAAAATATGTATTTTGTAGGTATTGACATTTCTAAAAATTCTTTTCACAATCGCATTGTTGATGGAAAAAACCACTTTTCTTTTAGTAGACTCTAATTTTTGTTACACTTTTTTTTAGTGAATGCCAGAAAAAATAATAAAAAAATTTCTATTTTTCGTAAAAAAGCCAAGGTAAGGCTTACAATTAATTAGAAATGTAAATCAATACTGATATCCTA
This sequence comes from Petrotoga miotherma DSM 10691, assembly GCF_002895605.1. Classification (GTDB taxonomy): domain Bacteria; phylum Thermotogota; class Thermotogae; order Petrotogales; family Petrotogaceae; genus Petrotoga; species Petrotoga miotherma. The sequence goes on along the minus strand of NZ_AZRM01000009.1, from coordinate 39,965 downwards.
GCACGTAACCTGTCATGCTAGCTGCTGCGTCCATAGCGGGAATAACTGTGAATCCGATAGGCAATAAAGAATACAAATGCTTCCACACGTAAGTCCACATAAAAAACCCTCTGGTTCTGAACTAGTTACTGTTTTCATAAAGCATCTCTTTTCCCATAGGAGAAATACAAATTATACATTTAACTCCATGATGCCTCTGCGGTTGCATATGCAGATATTCCATAAAAATCTAGAATAGGTCCAACCCCGTCAACCATACAAGCTATAGCACATGCTGCAACGCAAAGAGCCCCACATGCAACTGGTCCATCTGGTTCTACGTTGTTAACTGTATTCATCTGTTTTCACTCCTTTCTGTTAAAATTTTATTTTCCCTACCTTGGCATAGAAGGAAACAATTAATGAACCTTTTTTTCTCATTGTTTGGGATAAAAAATTTCGTCGAATGAAAAAATTCATCTACTCAAATAAGGATTGTTAATCTTCCTCTCATTTACATAATATCTTTTTTATTCTCTTCCAAAAAGTGTGAGTAGAAAAAAAGAAATATGAGCCCTGGATTAAATAATCTGAAAAAAGAGTTATTCAAATTCTTTGAACAGATACTGAATATAACAGAGCCATGGTACATACCAAAGATAGAACAACAAGGAGATACAATCAACATATATGCGGAATTCAAAAAAAGTTAAAAGTTCGAAAATCATGGTAAATATTAGAGTACATACGATGCAAATCAAAACTGCAGCAAGGAAACATTTCCTAAAAGCAGATAATATTTGATAAATCCAAAAATTATTCGATTACAAAAAAACTTTTTATGTTGCAATGTATTTTATTGCTTTAGATAAACTCCTTTTAACTCTAACTTACTTACCCACTATTTTCGTGAGAAAGCCTTTATTTTTCACCATTTTTCCTGCAGAGTTACTTCTTGCCGGCAAATAATTCCTAAATTCACAATCTTTTACTTCAAAAACTTATTTTGTTACTTTTTTAAATCTTTTAAGCTTTTTCAAATGTTGCTTTTTTCACAAAGTAAATACATCAATCAAACATTTACCATACTTCTTCTACACCACTTACAACCGTCCAGTGTTCTACTCCATCTGTTGATCCTGTAATGTGACCATCTCCACCAAAAACAAATATTCCACTCATTAGCAGACCTGTGATCAACAAAACAACAAAAAATTTCTTCATCCTCTTTTACCCCCTTAGATTATTCTTTTAATTAAAGTCTAAAATTTCAAATAATCCAACCCTTCACTTTAATCATACACTTTCCCATATGGTTTTCAACTGTTTTTTTAAGTGGGTTCAAATATTTATTAATAAAGTATTATAGAGATCGGTCAAAAAAAGCTTACGTTAAAATCAAATTTGACAATTTTTGTTATCTTTAAATTACTTATATTTTCTTTTTCTTTTTATTATCTGTATTATGGTACAATTATGTTTGAATGGTTTCGGTCTATTTTTAGAAAATTTCTATGTTGAATTGAAGTAAACGAATATTCTATTATTATAACATTGTGTAAATATTTCATGAGGATAAGGAGGTTCTTAGAATGAATCTTCGATCTTTAATTGAAATTGTGAATAAAGGACAGTTCATAAGACCAATTTTGAATTATGTTGTTCATTACTTAGAAAGTGATAGATCAGATAAAAATAAAAACATCGTCAATTACATAAACGTTTTGAAATTAAAATGGGATGTTCAATACGATGAAGCCCTTGAGATAATAGATGAAGAGATAAAGGGATTGAAAAAAGGTGGTTTGCACTGTTTAATGATAGGTATTTTAGTCAATCTTTCTAAGAATGAAGAGATTAAAGAAGTATTCAATCAATTGAAGGAAGAATTCGCCACACTTCCTAAGTATTTAAGAGGAATAGTCGTTGAGAAGTTAAAGAATGTTCGTGAGTTAAATTTTGAAGAAAAAGACTTGCAAACTATTAGAATTTGGAGTGAAAGTTATGAAAATACTCTTACCACCAAAAGCTTCATATTGCTATCAAAAGCAAGAGGAAAAAAGAACGAAGAGCAATACAATGAAACAGTTTCTTTGAACGTTGAAGCATTTAAGATTTTAAAAACTATTCCACATCCTTCTGGTATGGTGCAAGCTTTAAACAATTCATCTTGGTGGTTGAAAGATATTAACAAAGAAAAGGCTTTAGCTTTTACCTTTCCATTGGGATTCTATCTTGGTTACTATTTCCATGATGATAACTTTAATGTTTTCAATTCCCTTGATACTACATTTCAAGTACAAAAGAATAATAACGACCCTTTGGTTTATGAAACCTCTTTTATCTTTTCGAGGTGTTTATCTCAACTCAACAAATCTGAAAGTGAACTGATAAAGAATACTTTTAAAGATATCATTAACCAATTAAAGTACTTTGTATTCAATTTGGATAACAACCAACACAGAAGTACACCAAAACTGAGAGATTTCATAAGGAAAGAGATAGGAAAAGAAAAGATACCCATTGATTCAATAAACGTTTCTGAAAGAACGTTGAAAGAGTTTTTATCTGCAAAGACAAAGTACATTCAACCAAATACCTTGAGAAACATAATAGATGCTCTTGAGTTTGAAATCAACACATCCACACCTTTGTGTATAATCAAAGAATTGAAAAAGAAAGACATAGATAAAAAGTTTAAGGTAAACTTTGAAAATTTTAAAAATCTTCCAAAAGAAAGACAAATATCAGAACTCTTTACCTCTTACCTCGTTCATTACTACAAAGAAGAGATTGATCTAAAAAAGATAATTAAAGATATAAAAGATACGGGTTTGATCAAAGAAAGATGTGATTACTACACGAAAGAGTTAATAAACTCTATCTTTGAAAGAAATCCAAAGATAGATTTTAATCCTTTACTAACAAACGTTCAAGAACCAAAAATCTACACAAACAAAAATATAACCTTCAACGAACATCCTTTTTATTTGGGAAAGAAAGAAGTTGTAAAAATGTTTATGAAAGACTTAAATAAAAAGAATTTAAAAGAGTTCATCGAAAATTACCTTGGTCTTGATACAAGACAAAAAAAGACGATAGAAAAATTCATAATGAATTACGGTAGGTACTATGATTTGAAGGATATACCAAAAGAATTCACACCGAAAGTACCAAAAGAGATTGATCCATTCGTGAAAAAATACACGTTGAAAAGAAAACCTTCTGCTCTTTCTTTTTATGTGTTTGAAGGGGAAGAAAGAGAAGAATTCATACAAATTATCGGCAATTTATTCTCCTGACTTTGACAGTTGGGCGATGATTTTTTAGTAAACTAAACGGAAGAAAGCGGTGCAAAAAGCACCGCCAAATATTTTTAGAAGAAAAGTCTACCCATTTCGTATAATTCTCGACTTATCTCTTTGTTCTTCAAAATTTCTTCCGTAAAGGGTTTTTCCACTACATCAAAACCATCCAAACCTAAAGCCACGTTAGATTTTCCTTTTTTAACAGCATCTATGGCGGTTACACCAAATTTAAAAGCCAAGTATCTATCAAAAGATGAAGGAGTTCCTCCTCTTTGTAAGTAATCCAAATCAACCGTTCTACATTCCACATTTTGCAGATTAGATTTTATATACTCTGTGACTAATTCTGCTGGTTTCATGTATTGACGAACTTTTGGATCGTCTATTATATTTTGAACCACTTCTGGGAGTTTGACTTTTTCTTCTACAACGACTATGGAAAATCTTCTACCTGCAGAATATCTCTTTTTAATATTTTCAATCATATCTTTAGGGTCTAACTCGAACTCTGGTACTATTATATAATCAGCACCACCTGCCATTCCACCAATTGTAGCCAACCATCCTGCTTCGTCTCCCCCGGTTTCTACAACTATTACCCTATGACCTGCACTGGCAGTTGAATGAAGTTTATCTAATGCATCGGTGACGATCTGTAATGCAGTTAGAAAACCAACGCTTAGATCCGTCCAGTATAGGTCGTTATCAACGGTGGCAGGTATTATTATCGAAGGTATCCCTTCGTTCGCCAATTTTAAGGCGATATTTGCTCCAGTATGGCCTGTTAACAATATCAGACTAGTTATTTGATATCTCTCAAAGTTATTTTTCAACTTTTTCAGATCGTTTGGATTAACAGTAGGATCGTATTTTGAAGAACCCAAAATTATTCCACCTTCAGGTAATTTACCTGAGACATGTTCTTTGGCCAAGATTGTTAATTTATCTTCAACGAGACCTAAAAATCCGTCGTAAACACCGACAACTTCTATATCCTCTTCGGCGCCTTTAACGATGAGTGCTCGGATTACGGCATTTAAACCCGGGCAATCACCACCTACATTCAAAACAGCAACTCTTTTCATTGTTATATGCACCTCCAAATTTTAATTTAATTATACTAACTTTAGGAACTCTAAAACCTTGTGTTAGCGCCCCTTCGCCCCGCTCCCCACCCATAAGGAAAATAATTTTCATTCCCTTTGCCTGCTCCTCCCAACCAGAAGGATGAAAGGGTATTTACACCACACATATTAAATAAGAGTTTCACTCAAAAATTCTAATTAAGACAGGAATGATTACTATAGAAACTATAGACATGAGTTTTATTAAAATATTTATGGAAGGTCCTGCTGTATCTTTTAAAGGGTCCCCCACAGTATCTCCTACAACAGAAGCTTTGTGAGCCAAAGACCCTTTCCCTCCATATTTTCCTGTTTCTATTAACTTCTTAGCGTTATCCCAGGCACCTCCAGAGTTAGCCATGAATATAGCTAACATAACGCCTGAACCTGTTGTTCCCGCTAACATTCCAGCAACAGCTTGCTTGCCTAATAAGAAGTAAACAATTATTGGAGCTATTACGGCGATTAAAGAAGGAAGTAGCATATATTTCAAAGCCCCATCGGTAGCAATCTTTACACACTTACCGTAGTCTGGATCAGCTTTTCCTTCCATTAATCCAACAATTTCTTTAAACTGTCTCCTTACTTCTTCAACCATCAGATTTGCAGCGTTACCAACTGCTTTCATCACCAAAGAGGAAAACAGGAAAGGAAGCATAGCACCGACTAACAAGGCTGTAAATACATTTGCATCATTCAAATCAACTACTGAAATATTTGTTACCTGCAAATAAGAGGCGAACAAAGCCAATGCCGTTAATGCAGCCGATCCTATTGCAAAACCTTTCCCCATCGCGGCGGTTGTATTTCCAACAGCATCCAACTTGTCCGTTCTTTCTCGAACGTATGGCTCTAAATGAGCCATTTCTGCAATTCCACCTGCATTATCAGCGATAGGACCGTAAGCATCGATTGATAAACTCATACCCAATGTTGAAAGCATTCCAACAGCTGCAATAGCTATTCCAAAAAGGCCATAAACGTAGAATGAAATTACAATAGCTGTTCCTATTAAAAGAATAGGGAAAAGCGTTGATTCCATCCCTAAGGCAAGACCATTGATAATTAACGGAGCCGAACCTGATGGAGCACTTTTAGCGAGCTCTATTACAGGTTTTTTTGCAGTGTAGTATTCAGTGAAAACCCCTATAAGTATGCCAACTACCATACCTATAATAACAATTAAACCGCCTGAAAAATCTCCGAAGACAATTTTAGATAAGAAAAAGACAACTATCGCTTGAAGAAATGCAGTCATATATGTACCAAAGTGTAGGGCCTTTTCAGGCTCAACTTCCTTTGCTTTTTTGATGTAGTAGTTAACAAAAATAATACCAAAAATTGATAATATCAAACCTGATGAAGCAACAAAAAACGGAAAAAGGGCTCCCTTAGTAGAAAAAACGATACTTCCTAAGACTGAGGCAGAAAAAATAGAACCAACGTAGGATTCGTACAGATCAGCTCCCATACCTGCAACATCTCCCACATTATCTCCGACGTTGTCAGCGATAACTGCTGGATTTCTTGGATCATCTTCTGGAATATTTGCTTCAACCTTACCAACTAAGTCAGCTCCTACATCGGCAGCTTTTGTAAAAATGCCCCCTCCAACTCTTGCAAAGAGTGCCACAAAAGATGCTCCCATGGCGTAGCCACTCATTAATTCAGTATTTCCTTTGCCAAGAAAAAATATACCTCCCAATCCCATTAATCCTAAAGAAGTAACAATCATTCCCATAACCGCTCCACCATTAAAAGATACAGCCAATGCGTCTTTTAAATTGTTTATTGCTGCATTGGTTGTTCTGGCATTGGCTCGGGTAGCTATTGACATCCCTAAAAAACCTGATAAAACTGAAAATACCGATCCTAAAATAAAAGACAAAGCCATTTGATAAGAGCTTACAAACCACAAAAAAGCAGCGAATAAAAATATAACAACAAATAGGATCCTATATTCTGAAAATAAAAAAGAGCGAGCTCCCACTTGAATTATTTTCGAAAGTTTTTGCATTCTTTCATTCCCAGGAGATTTTTCTAAAATATTGAAAACTAAAAAAACGGTAAAAATTAATCCGATAAACCCAGATATAACCGATATGATTTGAGAAATAGCACCCATACTCTTCCTCCTTCTGAAATCTAGTCTATTGCCTAGAGAAGCTCTAAAGCTAATAGATAGCGCCCCTTCGCCCTGCTCCTCGTTAAGAAACGGGAAACTTCCTTATAAGTAGTCATAGAACTTATGCGAAAGATCTTATTTAGTTTTTTAGATTATACCATAAAAAAACTTGACATTTTAAAAGTTTTATTGTATAATGCTTATGCAAATCAATTGCAAAAACAAATAATTTGCATTTTGCGGTATTAACAGTTTAACGTTATTCATGTTTATCTCGAAGAGGTGAAATTTCCATGAGAAATACAAAAGCTCGCAGAGACATTTTAGGCGTGTTAGATGAGTACGATTATCCGCTCAACGCCGAACAAATTTATGAAAAACTCAACGAAGATTATGATAAATCTACAATTTACAGAAATCTGAAAAATTACGAAAAAAATGGAGAGATTAAATCCATTGTTTTTTCCGACAAAATCAAATATTTTTTTAAGGGAGAAGGGCATTTCCATTTCATATACTGTATAAAATGCAAAAAATTTGAAAGGTTCGATCTATGCTACTCCGAACAGATGAGTAAATATATAAAAGAAAGATTGGGTTTCAAAGTTTTGACTCATACCCTTTATTTTGAAGGAATATGTAAAAAATGTCAGAAGATTACCACAGACGACCAGTATGATAATCTCGATGAGTAGAAATATTTTTAAAGTAACCAAAAATATAAAAAGTAGGTGAGAGAAGGTATGAAAAAAACGATTTTAACAACCGTTGTTTTATTAACTTCGTTCCTAGTATTCGCTTTAAACGTTTCAACGTCGATATTACCCTATTACTATGTAAGTAAAGAAATAATACAAGAAAAAGGTCAAGTGAACCTTGTTGTTCCTCCAGGTAAGAGTCCACACACATACTCGCCAACACCAAAGGAATTAGTGCCCTTGTACGAATCTGATATTTTAATTACAAACGGTTTAGCTTTAGAAATTTTTATCTCTAATCTAACCAAGAATCTGGAAAAGCAGGGTGTGAAAATAACTCAAGTTTCCGATTTCATTCCACGTGAAGAACTCATAAGTATGAGCGGAATTGACGAAGATCATGACCATGAAGAGTTTGCATACAACCCGCACATTTGGTTAGATCCATATATTATGTATACCTACATCGTTCCAGGTTTGGCAGAGGTTTTTGGAGAATTAGATCCTGTAAATAAAGATTACTACGCTCAAAACGCTGAAAGATATATAAACAGATTGATTTTGCTTGATAAATACCTTGCTGAAAAAGCGAAGGTCATCGATGGTTCAATATTCACGCTTCATAACTCCTACGATTATTTTGCAAGAAGATACAATATAAAAATTGCTGGTGTGATTCAACTCTCTCCTGGGGTCGAGCCTACTCCAAAGCAGTTAGTTGAATTAACGAACGTTGCTAAAGAGAAAAATGTTAAGGCTATTTTCAATGAACCTCAACTTAGCGATAAGGCTGTGAGTGCTGTAGCTGAAAACTTGGATTTAAGTATAGGGGTTTTGGATCCTTTAGGGAGTGTGGAAAGAGTATTCGATTTAGAATCTCTGTACGTATACAATTTGTTTGAAATCATACGGGTGGTGAATTATGGCTACTGATCCTTTAATATCCGTTAGAGATTTGAATTATTCAGCTGAAAACAACAATATACTGATCAATATATCTTTTGATATTTATAGAGGAGACTTTGTAGGGATAATTGGGCCTAATGGAGCTGGAAAATCAACCTTAATAAAAACTCTAATTGGAGAAATCGAAGATTATACAGGAGAAATAAAGATAAATGGGAAAATAGGGTACGTTCCACAATCGGAAGAGAAGGAAAGGGATTTTCCCATCAAGGTATATGAAGTCGCCTTAATGGGTTTGTACAATGAAGTTGGACCATTTAAAAGGTTTAAAGAAGAACATTATGAAAAAGTAAGACAAACCCTCAGACTTTTACAAATTGAGCATCTATACGACAGGCTGGTGGGGAAACTATCTGGAGGAGAGTACAGAAGGTTGATGGTCGCTAGGGCTTTGGTTTCCGATCCTGATATATTAATACTGGACGAACCTGAAGCCAATATCGATAAAGAAGGGCAAAATATACTGTATGGAACTCTTAGAGATCTCAAAGAAAATAGTGATATGAGTATAATTATAATAAGTCACGATTTGAACATGATTTTCAAAGAAACAAACAAAATTATGTGCATGAACAAAACCCTGCACTGCCATAAAAGTACCGCTGATCTTGATATCAATGATTTGCGATCTTTGTACTCTAAAGATTTTGAACTATTTATTCACATCAATGAAAAGATGAAGGTGGTTAGCAATAAAGATGATTGATATTCTAAGTTACCCTTTTATGAGATACGCCTTAATTGGTGCCATTCTTTCAGGTTTTGGCAGCGCGTTGTTATCAAATTTCATAGTCCTAAAAAAGATGGAGTTTATTGGAAACGGAGCGGCCCATGTGGCGTTTGGTGCTATCGCCTTTGCTCTTTTCTTTGGATTAAATATGAATCTTTTGTCTATAATAGTTGCCATTATATTTGCAATAACTATACATCAACTGGGGAAGAAAGAAAGAGTGCAAGAAAATAGCGTGATAGGTATGCTCTTATCGCTTTCTATGGCTATAGGTATAATTTTACTTTCATTCAAAAAAGGATACGTTCCCGAAATCGATAGTTTCTTATTTGGCGACGTATTAATGATAACTCAAGAAGATTTGATTTTATTGGGAATTTTTGACTTACTTATTCTTTTTATGGTTATTTTTTTAAACAAGGAGCTTAAATATTACTCGTTCAATCAAAGATTAAGTAAAATATTTGGGGTACCCGCAAACATAATAAACTTAGTGTTTTTAACGATCACATCTGTTACAATAGTTGTTTCCGTTAAAATAATAGGTATCATACTAATAACGGCTCTACTTATAACCCCTGGTGTTATAGCGAAACTTTATGCAAAAAGTATAAACCAAATGTTGATAATATCCGTAATAGTCGGTGTTTTCTCATCTGTTCTGGGTATTTTTTTATCTTATTACTTAAACGTTCCATCAGGCCCAATGATAGTCCTGACAATGTTTCTAATATTTCTAATTGCATATCTTTTAAGAAAAACTGTTCTAAAGTCTTTTGCTCAATAGATACTTTTTGCTTTAAGTCACAACTTGCACTATAAAGAAAATATTCTGCTCTTTTTAAAAAATTATTGAGAGAGCAGAATATTTTTTTCTTTCAACTAGTTAATATCTTATTTTAAACGCTTATCAATTGTTCCATCAGGTAGCATATTGTCCGGATGGTACCTCCCCGTTTCTTCCATTTGGTAGCGTACGCAACTTTTGTAGTCACCATGACAATAATTTTCTATCCACTTTTTATCTAATTTACCCTCATCATAATATCTCTTCATTGGACAAACTATATACCATTTGCAAGTCATAATAATATTCTCCTTGTTTTTTGACGTTCTTTTTTATCCCTTCTTATTGTATTCCAAGGTTTCTTTCAGCTTCTCTCAACACTTCACCGTTTTCATTCACAGCCTCGTAAGCTCCATTAATTACAGCGGCTTTTATTTGCCCTTTGGCAACAGAGTTGCCTTGTAATCCAACTGCATCTAAAATTCCTTCTTTTACCGCTAAATAAAGAGTTTCAGGATCAGTTAAAGGATCCTCTTTTTGAGGGGAGAGACTTTTAATTTTTTCTATTATGACCATGGCTTCTTCTTTCAATAAATTTACCCTTTTTTTGATCTCAGGATCGCTGGCAAAATCAGGTAAACCACGAGATGCCAAAGAGTTTGCCCTTTTTACCATCTTCACACTTTCTATTATTTCTTTTGAAGTTGCCCTTTTCATTGCTTCACAGTACGCCACCACGTGGATTATATGTGGTTGTAAGTAAGTTGAATAAAACATGGAAGAAACAAGTTGACCCATTGCGCTGTTGGGATCGGCTGGAAAAGAAAGAAGTCCAGTTCTTATCATCCTGTAAGGTGTAAAGGTTTCATCCTTTAGTGTTTCCACCAATTCTAATTTAGCTAAAGACTTAGCTATATCCATCTTTGGAGATAACTTTGGAGGAGTGTTCATCATATATTGTTGAACATACCATCTTACACCAAGTTTTTTCGCTACATAAGCAGCTAAATAAGTAGTTGCAACAGCCAAACTGTCGTGTGCATACCTTAGTTCCCATTGGTGGGCGTCGTTAATTTCTACAGGGATGTTGTTCATGGCATTCCACTTTATTCCTTCCATATTTTCTTTTATCGCATCTAATAAGTTCCTTTCAGACCTTCTATCAAGTTCAGAATACCAAAATATGGGTATCGCTGCCCATGCGTTGTTGATAGTTCTTTTTAAAACTTGGGAAAATTCGACCATGTGGTTGGTTCCTGAGTAACATCTTACTAAAGGATAATTGCCTCTTCTACTGGCTTCATACATGGCAACAAAGTCTTTTTCATTTCTAATGGGAGCTCCTCCTGCCCCATCTTGGTTGGGGTCCATCTTTTCTTGATCAAAAAAGTATTGCTGACAGTTTTGATCAGGTGCCAAAGAGATGATATCCAAGAGTTCAGATTCTGCGAGTTTTTTGATCTCCTCGATGGTTTCCTCCATTGTTTGAAGCCCAATATGGTGCCTAATTAACGGATATGGGGATTTAAAGGCGATCCTTTCATCTAAGGTTGAGGGAAAATTTCTCTCTTCTTTATATTTAATTTGACCTCTTAAAAATAAAACCACATCTTCTTCTTCCTCTGAACCGTCAAAGATCTTTTTAAAGAAATCATATTTTCTTGCAACCTGTGAGGTTTCAACAGTTCCTCCGAAGATAAAATCAATCTTTTCATAATTTTTTAATTTTTTTGTCTTTTCTATAAATTCTTTTATAAGATTTTCGAAGGCATCTGCTCCCAAACGGTAACTTATTGAAACAACATCTGGGGTTTCTTCGTCTATCTTTTTAATAATTTTCTCGATTGGAACCGCTCCACCTAAGTAAATAACCTCATACCCTTCATTTCGAGCTAATTCCAAAAAGTTTAAAAGACCTGCTGTATGTACGTCACTTCCCATAGAAGCACCAAGGATCTTTTTCATCATTCTCCCTCCTCAACAAGTCTTATTATGTCTTCTATGCTCATTCCTTCTAAACCCAAATCTTTTACGGTTCTACCCTCTTTCCAAAAATTTTTTCCCATCATTATATTGGCAAGATTTATGATAGAATCAATTACAGGGGTCTTGACACCATATTCTTCTCCAAAAGATGAGATAGGTACAAGACTCATTGGAAGATCTTCAAGAATATACCTGTTATCCAACGTTGGCGGTGCATATATACCTCTATAACCAACATTGTTTCTAATAGCTTCGTATAAAGAGTTACCTCTTACATCGTATGCATAGTTTAGCCAATCCTTTGCAGTCATGGGATCGGCGTTGAAAAGCTTCATAACCTTACATCTTTCCTCATCTATTTTTTCTAAAACCTTTGCTACGGATGGAGAGATCCCTTCGAAGTAGAATTCAAACTTTCCTGCTGTTGTTTCAACCCTTGCTGCATTCAATATTAATGTAGCAGGGTGAAAAACAACTCCAATATTGTTAAAACTGGTGTAAATTACATTCTTAACTATTTCAAACTCAGGTATGGCAGTACACAATACTTCTTCTAATTCAGCATTTCTGGTAGCAGGTAGTGCAGAAACAGGAACGGCGTTTTTTATCCTAAACACTTTAGCTACTCCAGGATTGGACATTCTTGAGGCAAAAATGAAAGTTTGAGCTTCGGCAAGTATGACGTCTTTTTTTACGTTTTCTTCTTTCAATACATTGTTGAATTCTAAGGCACCACCTGTTCTACCGGGATTTAACACTATTATTTGGCCATCTTCTAAATAAGGGGCCATCCTCTTTGCTATCTCTTTATGTGCGAAGGCAGGAACAACTACCATAATTAACTTTCTTCCCTTTATTGCTTCTTCCATATTTGTTGTAGCAAAAGATATATGATATTCACCTACTACTTGACCTTCTATTCTTATTGAATGTGAGTCTATGATGGGAGATATTCTCCTTTTTGACCTATTAAAGAGAGATACATCGAACCCTTTCATGGCTAAATATCCAGCTAATGCCTGGCCTCCATTACCCGCTCCAACCACCGCTATCTTAACCATATAACCACCTCCATATTGTAATTCACTGTGTAGATATATATTATAGCAAGATAAATTGATTGTTGCAAAAATTACCTTTTCATTATATATTTTACATCATTTTTAGAAAATTATTTATACCGCCTTTAAAAACTCTAAAACTTGTTTGGCGCCCTTCCCCCCAGCACCCACCCATGAGAAATTATAAGGGCTTAATTGAAAATTAAAAGTTTACTTGACGTTACACTCTAATTGGAGTATAATACTCAATAAGGAGTATTAATAAAGGGATGGAGGGATAGAGAATGGAAACTTTATGGTTTTTTATAATAGTTGGATTCCTTGCCCAAGTCGTAGATGGAGCTTTGGGAATGGCTTATGGTACTATTTCAAATGCTTTATTGTTATCTGTTGGCGTACCTCCTGCTATCTCAAGTGCCTCAGTTCATTTTGCTGAGATTTTCACAACATCTATATCAGGATTTTCTCATCTAAAACTTGGTAACGTTGATAAAAGCCTTTTCAAAAAACTTTTGATACCTGGTGTAATAGGGGGAGTTTTGGGAGCTTATATTTTGACAAATATAGACGGAGACAAAATCAAACCGTTCATTGGCATCTATTTATTGATTATGGGGATAAGAATATTGTACAAAGTTACCACCATGCATAAACATTCAGAAGAGAAGATTACAAGAAGGAGGCATTACTCTATCTTAGGTCTTTTAGGAGGCTTTTTCGATGCCATTGGAGGTGGAGGATGGGGGCCTATCGTTACATCAACGTTAGTTTCTGATGGAAAGAATCCGAGAAAGACTATAGGTTCAGTGAATGCTGCTGAGTTTTTTGTTACTATTTCTGAAGTTGTGGCATTCTTTGCCTTGCTATCACAATTCAATTGGAGCGTTATTATTGGATTAATTATTGGGGGAAGTTTGGCAGCTCCAATCGCCGCTTTGATAACCAAGAAAATTCCTGCTAAAGTGTTGATGATTTCTCTTGGTTGTATTATTACTTTTCTAAGCATTAGAATGATCGTATTTTAATTTCAATCAGACAAATAATTATAAACTATCGAATTAAAAAAATCGGTAATTTTGTTGATTTTTAGAATTTTGTTGTTGCTTATAAAAATCCCGTAGCTAGCGTGATTGGCATCATCAGGACCAATGTCATTGTCGTATGTGTAAATGCTTTCATTACCTATGCTACCTTGACATCTCCAAGATAGATCATCAAAGTAAACAATCAAATCGGGAGGAATATTATTTAGCTTATTATAAATTTTTTGGGGTTCATACACGTTTGTATTCATCTCATTTCCATCTTCATTCTTAATGTCTTTCAGCTCTTGTATAAGCTTAGTTTTGAAATTATCTAATTCATTTTTTTCAATTACTCCCAAAGGTTCCCTGCCTTTTATGTTGAAAAATAGCTTGCCATGGTAGCCACCATTTCCCCACACCTTGGTTTTATTCCAATCTATCTTTTTTTCTCTTATCAATTTATTTATAGAAACGGGCTTTTTTGGATACTCCTTTAAAACCAAATATCCTTTCTTAATGAGCCAATCGTTAATGGCTATGCCACCGTACATAGGTTTTATACCGTGATCTGATACTATTATAACGTCATAATCGCCTTGAATACCATTCAAAAACTCTCCTATCTTGTTGTCTAAATGAATATAATAATCTCTAATAGCTGAATTAAATTGGCTTTTTATATGCTTGGGATGCTTTTTATCGTGCAAAGTCCAGAACCCGTGGTGAATTCTGTCTGTCCCCATTTCAACCATTACAAATAAATCCCAGGGTTTGTTTTTTGCTAAATAATTCGCAATTTTAAAATGATTATTTGTCATTTCGTAGATATCTTTTAATAGTCTTTCTTTATCTTCGGTTCTAAAATCATATACATCAAAAATGAAATTTCCTGTATTGGCTAGTAATTCATTTTTTAAATATTTTGGATAAGTATAATTGGATTCAAAAGAAGGCGTTAAAAATCCAGTAATCATGTTTCCTTTCAAGGCAGAAGGAGGGTAAGTTAACGGTACGCCTATCACGATGTTTTGTTTGCCTTTTTGTGTAAAAATATCCCACAATTTTTTATATTTCACGCTTTTGGAAGAAACCAATGAGAAAGAGTGATAATCATAATTTTGCCTATTTGTAAAACCATATATTCCAAGCTCACCAGGATCTTTACCTGTAAACATGCTCATCCAGGCTGGAACGGTTATTGGAGGGATAGTTGACTCTAATTCATTGTACACTCCATTTTTCATAATTTTTCTTAAATTGGGTAAATCATCGAAAAACTCATCAAAGATTAAATTTGGTGAAGCACAATCTAATCCGATGATTACGATTTTTTTGTTCATTAAGCCACTCCTTTTAAAGAAGCTATAGACAAATAATAACACAAAGATCTTTCAAAAAGAAAAACCTTTGATTAATCAAAAACGACGTGATATAATACAGTTAAAAGAAACATTTGGAGAGTGACTTTCATGTCTGATAAGGTGACCTTAAAAATACCAAAACCGTTGTATGATAAACTTAAATCCATAATAGAAAATACTGGTTATTCCAGTGTTACAGAGTTTGTTGTGTTTGTGCTTAGAGATTTGGTATCCTCTGAAGAAATCCAGCAAACCAAAAAGAATAACAAATCCACTAACCAAATTGAAACATTGACTGAAGAGGAAATAAAGGCGATCAAAAAAAGATTGAAGAATTTGGGTTATATAGATGAATGATATCAACTACTCACTGCATCTATAAGCAGCGGGTAGATGTAGAATTTTATGTTTCTCATCGTAGATTGAGAGGATTTTTTCAATAGAATATTTAAAATTAGTTTATAACATTATTTTCTAGTATCCCTATTTTCTCTATTTTAACTGCCACTTTATCTCCAATATTCATCGGTCCCACACCTGAGGGTGTGCCTGTGGCAATTACATCTCCGGGATTTAGGGTCATTATTTTTGATATGAAACTTACGAGTTTTTCCACAGAAAAGATCAATTGATTAGTATTTGAGTTTTGCTTGATTTGATCGTTGAGTAAAAGTTGAATATATAGGTTACTTGGATCAATATCCGTTACAATTGTGGGACCAAAAGGCGCAAAAGTATCAAAGGATTTTGCTCGTGTCCACTGTCCATCTTTCTTCTGCAAATCCCTAGCGGTAACATCGTTAAAGCAAGTATACCCTAGGATATGTTCTTTTACGTGGTCTTCTTCTATGTCTTTGATTTTGTCTTTAATTACAACCGCAAGTTCTGCCTCATAATCTACTTGATTGCTCATTTTTGGGTATATAATACTCTCTTTTGGTCCAATCACAGCAGTTGACGGTTTTATGAAGAGAACCGGTTCTTCTGGGATTCTGTCCTTCATTTCTTCCGCATGATCTCGATAGTTTAAGCCAACACAAACGATCTTGCTAGGAGTACAAGGAGCCTTTAACGTAACCTCATTGAGGGTGTAGACATTATCGGTAACTGTGAATTTGTCAAAGATATCGCCGTTAATAACTTTTATAATGTTTTCTTCCAACACGCCGTAACTTATTTTTCCATCTTTTTGAAATCTGACGAGTTTCATAATTTTACCTCCGTTTTTGTTTTTGATAACCGCCTTTAGAAATTCTAAAACTTTGTATATAGCGCCCCTTCGCCCCACTCCCCACCCTTCTAAGGAAGAGCCTGCGGTCCCTAACCCAGCAGGGGAATAGCTTTTGATCGCGGGTTACCTTGTTACTTCGTTGTGTTCTTTTATATATTTTTCAAGGGTTTTAATATCTCTGTATTCATTATACATCCAGTTTGAGTATTTTAAATCATCTGGTATAATTGATTTCATTTCTTCTAAATCGTCTTTTGTTGTCATGGGTGGGTATAGTGTGGTTCTTAAGATTAGATCACCTTTGAAATCTTTTAGTAGATTCAAACTTTCTTTTAGTATAACACAATTTCCACCGATAGTTTTATACTTTTGACAGCTGGTTTTCATGTCTAACGCTATCATATCTACAATATCTATAACCGTAATTAAAACTTTTGGATTGTGTCCGTTGGTATCAAGCTTTACCGAAAATCCCATATCTTTTATTTTAATGATAAAATCTCTTATATCTTTTTGTAGAGTTGGTTCTCCTCCGGTGATGACAACCCCTTCTAAAATCCCGACTCTTGATTTCAAATAAGAAAATATACTTTCTTCGTCAACCAATTGGCCTGCGAAAAAAACTAATTCAGGATTATGACAATAGGGGCATCTTAGGTTACAATAGGGACAAAATAGCACGGCAGCTATTTTGTCCGGGTAATCAATAAAGCTTACTTTTTGCATAGATGCGATTTTCATACGTTATACTCCAATCTTTCTTTGAATTCTTGCTGTTTTCCTTTATTCCAACTTTTCACAGGCCTGTAATATCCAACAACCCTTGAATAAACTTCGGTAGGTTTGCCACAAATGGGACATTCAAAATGTTCTCCTGCAATGTAACCATGGGTTTCGCAAATGGAAAAAGTTGGCGTTATGGTCATATATGGAACAGGATATTGACTAAAAGCTTTTTTAATAAAAGTTTTTAAAGTACTTGCTTGGGGTTTTTCCTGCAAAAAGATATGTAATACTGTACCGGATGTGTATAAAGTTTGCAAAGGTGCTTGATGTTCAAGTACTTCAAATGGGTCTTCGGTGATTCCGACTGGTAAAAATGTCGAGTTTGTGTAGTACGGTTCATTATCACCTGAAGTTATTATGTCAGGATAAAGTTGCTTGTCTTTTTTCGCTAACCGATAAGATGCTCCCTCTGCAGGTGTCGCCTCTAGATTGTATAGGTTTCCAGTTTCTTCTTGATAATCTTTCAAAACCGATCTCATATAATTCAAAACTTCTATTGCAAATTCTTTTCCTTCAGTGGTTTCAATACCTCTTCCCATGAAATTTAAAAGTGATTCATGCATTCCTATTATTCCTATGGTTGAAAAATGGTTGTTGAAATGTCCCAAATAAACTTTTGTATAATGCATAAGATTTTTGGAAAGATTTTCTTCTACCACGTATCTTTTTATTTCTAAAGAAGTTTTCGCTAAATCCATCATCGATTTTAAGTTTTCAAAATATTCTTCTTTGGTTTTAGAAATATACCCTATTCGAGGAAGATTGATTGTTACTACACCTATGGAACCTGTTTTATCTGCTGAGCCGAAAAGTCCTCCACCTCTATTTTTTAATTCCCTTAGATCGAGTTGTAACCTGCAGCACATACTTCTTACATCGCCCGGATTTAATGAACTTGAGATGAAGTTTTGGAAGTAGGGTAACCCATATTTGGCTGTAGCTTCCATCAATAAATCAACATTTTCACCTTCCCAATCGAACTCTTTGGTAATATTGTAAGTTGGGATGGGGAAAGAAAAAATTCTGCCATTTGCATCTCCTTCAAGCATAGTTTCCAAGAAGGCTTTGTTCACCATATTCATCTCTTTTTGATAATCTCCATATACTCCAATTTCCTTTCCGCCAACAATTGCAGGTTCATTTTTTAGATCATCAGGAACTGTCCAATCAAGCGTGAAATTTATAAAAGGTGGTTGTGATCCCCATCTAGAAGGTACGTTCATTGCGAAGACCATTTGTTGAATGAACTGCTTCACCTCGTCATAACTTAATTTATCTGCCCTCACAAAGGGTGCAAGTAAAGTGTCTACGGAGTTAAAAGCCTGAGCGCCTGCAAATTCCATTTGCATAACACCCAAAAAATTCACCATTTGTCCAGTCAAGGCAGATAGATGTTTGGCAGGTTTGGCATTAATTTTCCCTTCCACACCCCCAAAACCTTTCTTTATTAGATCCATGAGTGACCATCCTGCACAGTAAGCGACTATACCATGGGATAAGTCATGAATATGTAAAGCACCGGATGAATGAGCCTGTGATATTTCTGAAGGGTATATTTCATTTAACACATAATTTGCCAAAGCACTCCCTGCTAAGTGTAAGTACAAACCCGGATAGGAATAAGTAGTGTTTGAATTTTCGTTGGTTCTCCAATCTTCCTTTTTAATGTATTCATTTATCGTTTTCTCTACGTCAAAACTCATTTTTTCTGCATTTGAATAATTCTCTAAGCTGCGTTTTTTCTGTTCTTTAATTAAATATTCTTTTCTTGAATCCCCTTCAGGACGTTTCTTTATAGTTACGGGTTTCAACAACAAACTGTCTTTGATAGAATCTAAATCCATATTTTTTCAACCCCCTTATATTTATGTATCAAGTTAATTTACAAAAGACTCAATTTATTGTGCCATATTTTATATCATACCACTGTATATTGTATTTGTCAATATTGTTTATATTACAAAAAAATGGTATAATACAAAAAGTAATTTTGCTTAAACTCATAAGAAGTTTGGGTGGGCAGCGAGGCGAAGGGGTACTAAAAGAGGTTTTAGAATTTTAGAGAGAGTAGAAGAGAAATTACTTGGGAGGGATTCATATGAAAAATGATTTTTTAGGGAGAAGTTTAACGGTTATGAATGATTTAACGGTTGAAGAGCAGTTATTTCTTTACAACCAAACAAAAAGGCTAAAAGCAAAATGGGCAAATAAAGAAGATCTTACTGAGTTTCAAATAAAAAACCAAACAGGCATTTACATAGTATTCCTCGAACCAAGTACCAGAACCAAAGAATCCTTCGTTAATGCTTCTAAATTCCACAAAAACGCTAAAATCAACATCTTCGAATCCGAACACTCCTCATTTAATAAGAAAGAAAGTTATATAGATACCTTCAACATGTTAACTGGCTATTCAGATTATTCTATATTCATTATCAGATCAAAATTGGAAGGTACTTGTAAGTTACTAGACGAAAAGGTATCAGAATTTGCTTCAAGGCATAACCTACCACATCCTTCCTTTATAAACGCGGGAGATGGTAAACACGAGCATCCTACTCAAGAGATTTTAGATGAATTCACATTTTTAGAACAAATGGATTTCAGCAACGAGTATATTCATATAGCTCTTATTGGTGATCTTCTTCATGGAAGAACGGTCCATTCAAAAGTGGAAGGTTTAAAAATATTTAAAAATGTTGAGGTTGATTTGATAGCGCCGGAAGAATTACAGATGCCAAAACACTATATTAGCAAAATGAGGCAAAAAGGGTACAATGTTAGAATCTTCTGTTCCATAGAAGAGTACCTAAAACAGGGTAAAAAAGCCAATATTTGGTATTTCACCAGGCTTCAATTAGAACGAATGGGGGAAGATATTCTGGAAAAAGAACATATTTTGAGAAAAAGTGTGACTTTTACAAAAGAATTTCTCCCCCTTATTTCCGAAAACGTAAAATTTTATCACCCTCTCCCTCGTCACAAAACTTACCCCACTATTCCAACCTTCTTGGACCCCTTACCGCTTAACGGCTGGGAAAAACAGGCAATAAACGGATATTGGACAAGGATAATCTTACTTTCTATGTTTGGTGGAGCTCTAACCGCCCCCTTTGATACCTCAATTAAAGGTGTTGAAATTAATGAAGAGGATTTCATTATCCCCGCACCGATAAAAGATGGTAAAAAAGGGTTGTTAAGTGAAGGAAAAAGAGGGATCAAGCCGATTGAAAATGGAACGGTAATTGATCACATAGCCAAAGGACAAAACCCAGAAAAGATATACGAGACGATCATGAAAATAAGGAAGATTTTAAAGTTTTATAATATTGATAGTGCAGACGGAATATTTAGATCAGCAGACGGTAGATTAAAGGGCTACATTAGTTTGCCTGACGTTCATCTATCAAAGAAAGATATAAAAAAGCTTTCAGCTATATCTCCAAATACAACTGTAAATATTATTGAAGGTGGAAGAGTCAAAGAAAAATACAGAATTTCTTTACCGCCTATTATATACGGTTTCGAAGAGTTAAGGTGTAAAAACGAAAACTGTATAACCAACCCTCAAAACAACGAAAACGTACAGGTTTCTTTCATTAGAAACGAAGAGAATCAGTTAATATGTGAATATTGTGAAACCCCTCATACCTTTGAAGAAATATGGGGTCTTTAACAGTAAAAAATCTTACTTTATCTTTGTTTTTACTCTTTTAATATTTTTGTGATAAAATTCAATGATAGGGTAAAAAGTAAAGTGGGAGGAATTTTTTTGAGAAATCTCGTTTTTGATTTGGGAAATGTCCTTTTTAAATTCGGTCCGGATGAGATTTTAGATGGTCTATTCAAAGATCCGCTTATAAAAAGGAAGTTAAAAGAGGCTGTTTTTAAAACAAGTATATGGAAAGAATTGGATAGGGGGACCTTGTCTTTTGAGGAAGCCAAAAAGATTTTCATCGAGAAAAATCCTGATTTAAAAGAAGAAATAGATATATTGCTTCAAGAATGGAAGAATTATCTTCATCCAATAACCGAAAACATAGAAATTCTGCCTGAATTGAAAGAAAACAACAAACTTTTCATATTGTCTAATTTTCATGAAGAAGCCTTCAATTATATAAGAAGAAAATACTCGTTTTTCGATATCTTTGATGGAATGATTATTTCGTACAAGGAGAAACTATTGAAACCCGAAAAGGAAATTTATCAACTTTTGCTTAATAGGTATAATTTGAACCCAGAAGATACCTTTTTTGTGGACGATATTGTTGAGAATATAATGGCTGCCGAAGAATTAGGAATTAAAGGTATATTATATACGGATCCTGAATCCTTGAGAGAAATGTTAAAAAGAATAGATGCCCTATAATTGTGAAAGGAGGCAATGAGGTGGATAATGTTTTTGATAAACATTGTGTATTTATCACTTCAACCGGAAGAACAGGTACGAGATTCCTTGCAAAAAGTTTATCAAAAATGGTTGAAGATTGTTATGCGGTCCATGAACCTGCGAATGTGTTTATTAAAGATCTAAAAAAATGGAGAGATGATATAAAAAGGTTCGGCTTTTATCAAATGACCGTAGGGCAGTTTTTGCCTTCTAAATCTATGTGCAAGTTGAGCACTTATAGGAGAAGAAGAAAAATAACCGATGAAAAGGCTAAAGAGTATATAAAAGGTTTGAGAAAACAGATTTTGGAGGAAACAAAAGAAAGCTTGTACGTCGAATCAAGTAACCATCTTCACGGAGTTATTGATCTGTTGGGAGAGGTCTTTCCTAATAGTAAAGTCGTGTTTATTATAAGGGATCCAAGAACATGGATCCGTTCAGCCATAAGTTCCCCTGTTTATTTGCTATATAGTAAAGTCGATTTTTCTTTTTTGGGAATGAGTATGAGGGCTTCCCATTTCAAAGACGATCCATACTCGCTGAAGTGGAAAAGTATGAGCAAATTTGAAAAATTTGCTTGGTATTATAATAAACTGAATACCTTGGTATTGGAATCTATGAAAAATAAAAATAATTTCAAATTATATCGCTACGAAGATTTGTTCATCGGTGAGAAAAAAGAAGAAAATTTTATAGATCTATTAGAATTTTCCACGAAGTTTGATGATGGATTCAGTAGAAAGTATACTTTTGACCCTTCTTTCCTAAAGAAGAAAATAAACTCTGCGTCGGACAAGTATAAGATACCACATTGGAAAAGTTGGAATAAAAAGAAAGCGCAGATACTTCAAAAACATTGTGGGGAGTTAATGGATAAGTTTGGTTATGGGAAGGAACCTGAGTGGTTAGAAAAATTGAATTCGGATTATAAAGAAGAGTACGCATAATATAGGAGTATTAAATGATTTCAGAAGATCTTAAACTTAGTTTGTACGCAGATGGATGCGATATTAGACAAAATGAATTTCTCAAATATTATACGAGTTTTAGAATAGGTGGACCTGTTCCATATATCTTGTTTCCAAAAACTTTAAATGCTTTTGTGAATGCTTTATCAGAATTACTTAAAAGGAACATTCCTTTCAGAATCATAGGTCAAGGAACCAACCTCTTCGTAAGTGATGCACCATTAAATTTTGTAGTACTTTCCACAAAATACTTAAATAAAATGAATTTTGAAGAAAAAAATAATATGGATTTGATTGTAGAAGCACAGAGCGGGATGTCTTTATCTGCTCTTTCTTTTTTGCTATCAGAAGATGGATACTCTGGACTTGAATTTGCTTGCGGTATTCCAGGAAGTGTAGGTGGAGGTGTTTACATGAACGCGGGAGCCTACGGCGGTGAGATGAAGGATGTGGTTTTGGAAACAACGGTACTCGATTTAAAGGATGGAAAAATCAAGACTTTAAATAAATGTGATTTAGAGTTTGGTTATAGAACAAGTATTCTCCAGAAAGATTCTTTCGTCCTTCTATCCACTAAATTTTTACTAAAAAAAGATGATCTTAAAAGGATCAAAAGTAAATTGATAGATTTTTCAACCCGCAGATGGGAGAAACAACCAATTGATTTACCATCTGCGGGGAGTATATTCAAACGACCGAAACCAGATTTTTTTGTGGGTACTACGATAGAGAATTTAGGATTGAAAGGCTTTTCGATAGGCGAAGCTCAAATATCAACAAAACATGCAGGTTTCATAATAAACAAAGGTAACGCTACTTTCAATGATGTGATTTCATTAATTGAGTATGTAAAACGCATTGTAAAAGACAAATACAATGTTGAGCTACAGGTTGAACCAGAGATTTGGGAATGAATTACGATTTTTTCTTTTTTTTCTTATTTTTTTTGTTAACTTTTATTTTGGAATGAGGATGTTCCTTTTTCAATTTTTCAAAATCATCTTCCGTATACGGGATAAAATCTACTTCAGTTCCGATTTTATCCGCTCTTACCACTTTGGCTTGTAACTTGTCTCCGATCCTATAAACGTTGCCGGTTCTTTCACCTTTCAACGTATTGTCACGTTCATCGTAGATATAATAATCATCGCTCAACTCTGATATATGTATCAATCCACTTATCATCTTTTGGGGGATTTCTACGAATAAGCCAAACCTTGTGACGCCTGTTATGTACACCCAAAAGACTTCTCCTATATGTCTTGAAATGTATTCAACTTTTTTCATATCTATTAGATCCCACTCGGCTTGGTCTGCGACTCTTTCCATTTCAGAAGAATTTTTAGCTATTTCAGGAAGCATTTCGGAATACTTCTTTATTTCTTTTTTTGAAAGGGTTCCTTTATATTTGATGAACTCTTTCAACAATCTATGAACCACTAAGTCAGGATATCTTCTTATTGGTGATGTGAAATGTGTATAGGATGATGAAGCAAGACCAAAATGCCCTACGTTTTCCTCGGAGTACAACGCCCTTTTCATAGATCTAACAAGCATCATCTGAATATTTTTACTTAAAGGATGGTTCTTTGTTTTTTCCAATATTTCCTGTAGGACCTTCGGATGAATATTTTGAGGAAATTTTACATTTATTCCCAACATGTCCAGATAATTTCGTAACTGAAGCAATACATCAGGATCCGGATTTTCGTGGATTCTATATATAAAAGGTAAGCCTTGAACATCAAAGTATGAAGCAACTGTTTCGTTGGCCAGGACCATGAACTCTTCAATCATTTTTTCTGATATTCCTCTTTCCACAGGGATGATATCTTTTACATATCCCTTTTCATCGAATTCAAAGTATACTTCGTTGCTTTCTATATCAATTATCGAACCTCTTTCTTTTCTTTTTGCAGCAAGTATTTCCATCAGTTCTTTCATCATCTCAAGCTCTGGCTTTAAAAAGCCTATCTCTTTTTTTACTTCTTCGCTACAATTGTCGGATAGGAGTTCGTTAACTTTGTTATAGGTCAATCTCTTGATACTTCTTATTACTCCGTTGTATATTTTTGAGTTTACCAAGTTTCCATAAGGGTCAATTTCCATCAGTAGGGACATTGTCAATCTATCTTCACCTTCAACCAAAGAACATATCCAGTTGGATAACTCAAATGGAAGCATTGGAATGACGGTGTCGATTAGATAAACGCTTGTACCTCGTTTGTATGCCTCTCTATCAAGAGCACTGTTATTTTTTACATAATGAGATACATCTGCTATGTGTACCCCGAGTAAATAATTACCGCTATCTAACTTTTTTATACCAACGGCATCATCAAAATCTTTTGCCGTATCACCATCGATAGTAAATATAGTTTCTTTTCTAAAATCTTTTCTTCCCTTAATTTCATTTTCAGAAAGTTTATTTGGAAGTTCTTTAGCCTCTTGTACCACTTTTGGAGGGAAGTAACCTGGCTCAGGTAAATCATGCTTGAAGATCACTATAGGCAAATCTATGGAAGGGTCATCTTTGTCACCAAGGACATCTACTATCTCGACCTCTGGATTTTTTGTGGGAGATTGGTACTTTGTTATTTTTGCCTTCACTATTTGTCCGTTTTTAGCTTTTCCTACACCTTCCGGAGCTACGTAAAAATCCGTATTTATTTTTCCATCAATGGGTATAACGAATCCAAAGATCCCTTTTCTTACGAACTCACCTACCACATATTTTAACCCTCTTTTTAATATTCTAACTACCCTACCTTCTTTTAAATCACGCCATTTACCTATTATTTCAACTAAAACTAAATCTTTATGCAAACTGATTCCAGAATTTTCAACCTTCACAGCAATTTCGCTTCCATCTGGGCATTGTACAAAAGCCATATTTCCACTTTTGGTGAATTCGATGGTTCCAACAGCCATGTTTTCATCTAATTTTCTGTATCTGTTTTGTGAATCTTTAATTATTTTTCCTTCATTTAGGAGTTTTTTTAGTATTCTTCTGATTTTAGTCTTTTCCGATTTTTGAAATGCATTTAGATTTTCGTAGAGTTCTTTTTGCATCATAGGCTTTTTATCTATTATTTCCAATATTAGATTTTCTAAGTTGTCTTCATTCATATTTTACCTCCATTCAATATATTATTCCATTTTTTTAAAAAGCTAAAAACTTGTTTCAGCACCCCTTCGCCCCGCTTCCCACCCTTCTAAGGAAAGGACCTGCGGTCCCTTAAACCCAAACATTAAGGGGGATTCCCCTTAAAAACCCCAAATCAAGGTCAAAATCATTTAAAAAAATTGTTTGTACACTGACGCAAACTGGGCTCCGCCCTGTAACCCTTTTAAATCAAAATCTTGTTTCTAAAGTTACTGATATCCTCTATCAGAGGTGTAAAAAGTTGCAAGTTTAGGATTGAAAGTTAGTTTTATGGTTCCAACCGGTCCGTTTCTTTGCTTACCTACAATAAGTTCTGCTTCATGTTCATCATTTAAAGAATCTTTACCGGGCTCATCTTTTTTTCTTTTGTAATATGAATCTCTATACAAAAACATAACGACATCCGCATCCTGTTCAATTGCCCCTGATTCTCTGAGATCACTTAAACGAGGTCTTTTATCTTCTCTTTGCTCAACTGCACGGGAAAGTTGAGACAAAGCAACGACAGTGATATTTAACTCTCTAGCGAGCAATTTCAGGGATCTTGATATATCTGTTATTTCTTGTTGCCTGCTCTCATAACCTTTAGATCTAGAAGTCATCAATTGTAAGTAATCGATAAAAATTACTTCTATACCATATTCTCTTTTCATTCTCCTTGCTTTTGCCCTCAGCATTCTGGGAGTTAGATCTGGTTCGTCGTCAAAGATAAGTCTTGATTTCGATAATTCTCCTGCTTTTTGTACTAATTTTTCCCACTCTTCATCAGAAATTTGTCCAGTTCTAACCTTGTGTAAATCAACCTTTGCCTCAGAACATAAAATTCTGTTAGCTAACTGTTCTTTCGACATTTCCAAACTAAAGATTGCCACGGCAACATTTGCCTGTAAAGCCATGTTAGTTGCAATATTTGCGGCAAAAGACGTTTTACCCATGGATGGTCTAGCGGCGATGATAATTAACTCAGATCTATGAAATCCTGAAGTCATCCTGTCTAAAGCTTTGAATCCAGTAGAAACCCCCGTAACGAGATCTCCCTCGCCTTTTTGAGCTCTGTTCTTCAATTCTTCTATCTGTTCAAAAACATCATGCATTACGTTGGATAAAAGATCATATGTTCTGGTTGCGCGGGCTTCGGCTATGGAAAATATTCTCTTTTCTGCATATTCTAAAACTTCTTGAGCATCTCCAATATTTCTTACGGCATCAACTATCTCCGAAGATGCGTTTATTAAAGCTCTTAAAAGGGCTTTCTCTTTTACAATTTGGGTGTAATACATCACATTAGCCGTTGTTGGGACAACCTGAGCTAAATAAATTATTGTATCTTCTCCACCGATTTTCTGTAAAAGATTGGATTCTCTAAGTTTTTCAATCACCGATACAGTATCAACAGGTTCCCCTTTGTCAAAAAGTTCTTCCATAACTTTAAATATTATCTTATTGTTTTCGTAGTAGAAGTCTTCCCATCTTACCTCTTCGATCACGTCAGGAAGTATGGAAGGGTCTAAAAAAATGCTGCCTATGACCGACTCTTCAGCTTCTTTACTATTAGGAGGGGTAAAAGAAGTAAGTTCCATTTGTATCCACCTCGATCAAACTAATAAGCTCAAAAAATAAGATAAAACAAAAATTCCAACACTTATTAAAAGGCCTACCAGTCCTTTTTTGTCCATTTTTTTTACGTCTTCATCAGAACTTTTACTACCGTTTCTTATCATTTTAGCAGATCTCCATAAAAATACCGTTGAAATTATAAAAAGGATCATTGCTATTACAAAAAGAGTGTTTACAAAAGCAAACATTAAAGTATCACCTTTTCAACATAAGAACTTGTAAAGGCTCTCAGAACGGAGGAGTAACCTAACCTAAATCTTATCTTATCTCCTACTTTATACCTCACTTTAGATTCAGTTAAGTCTACGATCGTATGATCACTACTTGCATGGAGTATTTCAATATCGTCATCCAACGGATACATACTTGTAGGATTAATATCTTGTTCTCCCACAGCTAAAATGCCTTTTATTCTATTACCTTTGTCTTCAAATTTTGGTTTACGACCAAATGCATCATAACCAATGTTGCCGTAGGGGACGGAAGGTTTTTCTTTTAATTCCACAATTTCTGCTTCCAAGATTATCGTATCCTGCCTTGTCCCTGGAACGTTGCGGTTGTTAGTTGCGTCCATTCCACAGATGATCGATTCGCCTAGTCTATATTGGTTTATACCCTTTGGTAAACTTCCTTTTTCAATTAAAGGTAAGGCAGCGGTATTTCCCCCGGAGATTATATCTAGAGTTCTTCCAGTTTCTCTTTGGATTTCTTCCTTTATTTTTACGAGCCTTTGCATATTAGTTTCATCAGGGATTACTCCACCAAAACATCCTAAGTTTGTGCCTATTCCAACAATCTCTATTCCTTCTATATCAATGGCATTTGAAACCTCAGAAACAGCTTTTTCAAACCAAACTCCTTCTCTCAGATCACCCACGTCAACCATATAGATGACTTTAGATTTCTTATTGAACTTAGAAGAAACACTCCCCAATTTCTTACTTATCTCTAAGTCACTTATTAAAGTATAATCAACATGATTTGCCACATCATCAAGTTCAGAGATCATGGGTATGCGAAGTAACATAAAAGGTCCTTTTATACCAGAATTCCTCATTTTCTTTATGTTTTGAATCCTTGAATCACCCAGTATTTCAATTCCACATTCTTTAAGTGCATGAGCTATTGTAGGTTCACCACAAACTACTTTAGTGACAGCTATTATTTCTACACCCGAATCAGTACACAATGATTTTAAAAATCTTGCATTTTCTTGAATCCTTTCTAAGTAAGCGTAAACCTTTGGATACAAGGAAAATCCTCCTTTATTTAAAATTGCGGGCAATCTTGGCCCGCAATTATGAAAATTTTACTTACGTTAAAACATCTAGATTTTGACCCTGATACAATTCACCAACGGTTCTAACTAATTTCATCGAAATTCCAGTTTGTTTGTAAATTACAAAAGATAAAAGTTTTTCCATCTCTTCCTTGGACATTGTAGGACTCTGGTTAATGTTTTGACTACTCGTGTGTGGAAGTTGATCACTTCCATAATCAAAACTACTTAGATAAAGGGGCTTGTATTGTTGAGAGGATATAGGATCGATCAATTTGATCCCCCCTTTTTAATTTTGTTTTAGTAGTTTTAAAATTTTAGAATCGTCTTCCCCGCTTTCTTCATATATTTTGTTCAATTCGTCAACAGACATCTTAGATATTTTCTCCAAAAGTTCTGGGACACCTTGAGATTTGCCAGGAACACAACCGTCTTTTCCAACCTCACCTTTGACAAATGCCTTTGCGAAGGCTGAACATCCAGGATAACCACAAGATCCACAATCTATACCGGGTAATACCGCTCTAACAATGGCTTCTCTTGGATCTTCCTTTACTTCAAATTTTTTTGCAGCAAATGCTAAAAAAGTACCGGAAGCAAACCCTAAAATCCCTAATAATAACACCGAATAAACTATTGTGAGCACTGCAAAAAACACCTCCAAAGAAATTCTTTCTAGTATTATTATATCACATATTAGTTATATGTTAATTTAAAAGTGTCGACAGTATTTCACTTATTTTCTTTCCATCGGCCCTTCCTTGAACCTTTTGAATTACTAATTTCATAACTTTGCCAAAATCTTTTTTTGATGTTGCATTAACTTCCTTTATAGTTTCTTCTATTATTTTTCTCAATTCTTCGTCAGAAAGCTGCTCAGGAAGGTACTCTTGCAAGATCTCAACTTCTTTTCTTTCTTTTTCAGCAAGATCTTTCCTATCTGCTTTTTCGAATTGTTCAATGGAATCTTCTCTCATTTTTATTTGTTTTTTTATCAACTGGACTATTTCTTCCTCTGTTAATTCAGAACCTTTTTCAACCTCTTTATTTTTAATCTCTGATATTATCGATCTAACCGCATTTAAAGCAAGGGTATTTTTTTCTTTCATATATTTTTTTAAATCATTATTTAATATATCTTTTAACATTTATCGTTCCTCCTTATTCAATGCTTCATTTCTTTTTTTTCTTAGATACCTCAATTCTAAAAAGAATATGATTATGCTTAGTATACCAAAGATTATAACATAAATATTTAAATTTATTTCAGAAAATTCACCCGCAAGCATAGTGAACAAAATATCCAAGATTTCATAAGCTAAAAGAAATAGACCGATAAAAGAAGAAACTATTATATGAGCAGATTTATGATACCATATTCTATTATCATTAGAAAAACCGTAGATCGAAATTAAGAATATAACAAAAAAAGAAAAGACGTAGAAAAAGTTTTTCTGTATATTTAGCAACATGAAAATAATCGATAATATTGCTATCAAAGAAAGTGTCAAGTTTTTGTGCTTCATAGGAAAATACCTCCCACAAAAAACACCAAATTAGCTATAAGATAAGCAACGACAGTGGTGTAAATAAAACTAAAAATAGCCCATTTCCACCCATTTGTCTCCGCTTTAATCGTGGCTAACGTTGCAAAACAAGGAAT
The DNA here is from genome assembly GCF_002895605.1 of Petrotoga miotherma DSM 10691. GTDB lineage: Bacteria > Thermotogota > Thermotogae > Petrotogales > Petrotogaceae > Petrotoga > Petrotoga miotherma. Next base: position 9,715 of record NZ_AZRM01000009.1, on the reverse strand, counting down.
ATAAGCCATAACGAAGAATATGAGTGCTAAAGCAGATGCTGGGGTTAATGCATTTTGTAAGGCATAGGTTAAAGAGCCTTCTCCAACATTAAAAATTGTGGCATAGGAAGACACAACTATTTCTTTTGCAGCGACACCAAAAATCAAGCCGGTGTTTATTCTCCAATCCCATCCCAAGTGATTGGTTAAAGGTTCAAACACTCTCCCTATAGAAGCGGCAAAACTACTGTTTATATCTGTTCCAAAATTAGGGAAGAAAGATAAAAGCCAAATTAGTACGGTGGCTATTAAAATTATGCCTCCAGCTTTTTGTAAAAAGTGCTTTCCTCTGTTCCATGTATAAATGGATAAATTTTTTAAAGTAGGCATCCTAAACCTCGGCAGTTCTATGATGAAGGGGATATCTTCTGATTGGGTAATGAATCTTTGTAAAAATTTTGAGGATATTAAGACTAACGCTATACTCGATAAATAGACTAGCAGCATTATAGTGGCTGCATGTGTTGAAAAGAATGCACTTATTAAAAGAATGTAAACGGGTAACCTTGCACTACACGATGCAAAGGGAAGGCTAAGAATTAAAGCCAATCTTTCTTTTTTATTGGCAATCGTTTTAGTAGAGATAATGGCTGGAACGTTACAACCAAAACCTAAAATAATAGACATAAAAGATCTACCACTTAATCCAAAATTCCTGGCAATTCTGTCAACTAAAAAGGCCGCCCTTGGTAAATATCCCGATTCTTCCAAGAATCCTAAGAAGAAAAATAAGATAAAAATCTGTGGAATAAAAACTAAAACACCACCAACGCCAGCTATAACCCCATCAACTAGTAGTGATTCCAACCAAGGAATAGTTACAAATTCGCTGATAGAATTACCCAAAAAAGTAAAAGCCGAATCCAGCAAATCCGATAACGGTTGAGCGAGGCTGAATGTTAGAGAAAACACTGCAAACAAAGCAAAAACATATATCAATATTCCCAAAATCTTATGTGTAAAAACGTGGTCTAAAATATCTCTCAAAGACCAGTCTATACCCTCTTTTATTATCGAAGAACTAACTAGATAAGAAATGAAATTAAACTTCCAATTTAAATATTTGTTTTTAAGATCTTCTATATCAAAATTTTCTTTTAACTCAGTCAAAAAATCTTGGGGAAGTTCTAAATCTTCACTTCCAAACTCTAAAAAATATATTGGTAACCAACTACTATCTATATAATTTTGATATTTTGAACTTATTTTAGGATACTTTGAAACTTTGTCTTGAAAAAAATTGATAAAATTCTCTATTTCTTCTGGATACATTATTTTCTTTTTTGTAAGATTTTTTTCTTTTGAAAGCTTATATGCTTCTTCTAAAAGTTCTTCCTTACCTTCACCTGTCTTGGCGGAAGTCAATATGACAGGGATGTTTAAAGTTTTGGAAATAGGGGATGGATCGATGATTCGTCCTTTTTCTCGAGCTTCATCTACGGAGTTTATAACCAAAATAGTCTTCACGCCTATTTCTATAAGTTGAAACAATAAAAACATAGAACTTTCCAAGTTCAAGGCATCTGCTACGACAATTACTATCTCTGAAGTATTACTTATTAAGTAATCTTTAGCAACTCTTTCATCTTCACTTTTAGCTGAAAGGGTGTAAACACCTGGAAGATCAACTAATTTAAAGGTTTTACCTTTATACTTAAAACTTCCTATTTTCTTCTCTACTGTAACCCCTGGCCAATTGGCAACATATTGTTTTGTGCCCGTTAAAAGGTTGAATAGAGAAGTCTTTCCAACGTTAGGATTTCCAATTATTGAAATCTCAGCTTCCTTGTCAACGGTTTCAACGTTATCTTTGAGGGTATCCTTGCTCATTCAAGCTCCTCCCTGTATTAAATTTGTTTTGTAGAGTTATTATTATAATAACAGTTATTTAACAGGCCTTTTCCACATTTATCTGACAATGGACAACTTTTACATACAGGTTCTATTTTATTTATTTTTTTAATTTCAACATCCATTATTCTTAAAAAAGGAATCAAAATATTAGTTTCACTTTGATTTAAGTGAAATTTCTCTTTTAATTCCAAAATATCTACTTCTTTATTATTTCTTACGTATTCTTCTATAAGCGATATATTCATTAATTATTCCACCTTTTTACAAAATATCTTGGAAGCTCTTCCCCTGCCCAATTCGTATTTTTTCCCGTCAACCTCTATAATTATTCTATTTCCAAGCTTATTAACTAAATTGATATTAACTCCTTTATACAACCCCATACTTCTCATTTCTTCTACAAAATTCCTTCCGCCTTTAATATCGATAATTTCATATTTTCCAATTTCACTTTCCAAAAGGTTGAATACTTTGTAAGGAACATCTACAATGATCCTAGAAGCTTCGCTCCTTCTTAAAACTACTTTTTTTTCTCCAATTTTAAATACTAAAGGATCCCCAAAAGGAGAAACATGGGCTAATTCTATAAATTTACCTGGAGTAATTCCCATTGCGATAAGACGATTTTTAGTACTTTCTCCTTCAATGTTTAAACTCACTATCTTTCCCTTTTGTCCAATAAACAGGTTGTGTAAAGGAATTAGCAAATTATAATCACCTCTTTCAATTATTTCATATCAATTATAACATTTTTTAAAAGAGTTAGTTGTGCCTAAAATTAACAATAAAATGAATTATTATAACGCAAGAGTTAAATTATATACGGATATATGGTTTGTAGCAACTTCACTTATATTATTAGACAATTTATTATTTCTCAATTTTTTTATTAGTCTTCACTTCGATTCAAAAATATGATAAAATCAATTATGGAATAATAAGAATTCGGGGCGTAGCGCAGTTGGTAGCGCGTTGGTTTCGGGAACCAAAGGTCGCTGGTTCAAGTCCAGTCGTCCCGACCATTACCAAACTTTTCTTTCTTTGAAAGCTCAAAAATCTTTTTTCGGATTTTTGAGCTTTTTGTTTTTTATTTAAAAATTATTGGTAGAATGCGTTAACTTGACTTTATAATATTTCTATGGCATGATTGAAATAAAAAATATAACCATAAAAAAGGAGAAGAAGAATTTTGCTTACCCTCATAAAGAATGCAACGGTTTACTCACCGAAAGCTTTAGGGAAAAAAGATATATTAATTGGTGGAGAAAAAATCTTAGAACTAGTCGATTCGATAGAATTAAATTCTAATCTTAAAGTTGAGATTATCGATGCTGAGGATTATATAGTAGTTCCAGGTTTTATAGACTCTCACGTTCATATAACAGGAGGAGGTGGAGAAGGGGGATACAGCACAAGAACCCCAGAGATATTTGCTTCTAAGATAGTAAGTTCTGGAATTACTACCGTAGTAGGTGTTTTGGGAACCGACAACGCAACTCGAAGTATGCAAAACTTAATCGCAAAAGCAAAAGCATTAAAACAAGAAGGAATAAGCTGCTACACGTATACGGGTTCTTATCATTTTCCTATAAAAACTTTTACCGGCAGAATTATAGACGATTTGGTTTTCATTGAAGAAATAATAGGTGTTGGAGAAGTCGCTATTTCAGACCATAGAGGTTCCCAACCAACCTTAGAAGAACTGATAAGATTGACTTCAGAAGCTCGAGTGGGCGGAATTTTATCAAAAAAGGCAGGGATAGTAAATATTCATGTTGGAAGAGGAGAAAAATTCATTCAGATATTGATAGATGTTGTTGAAAATTCAGAATTACCTATTACACAGTTCCTTCCAACTCACATGAACAAGGGAGAAAAAGCTCTTAAAACATGTAAAAATTTTATAGAAATGGGTGGAAGGATAGATTTCACAACTAGTTCGTCAAAAAAGAAAGACAAAGAGGATCCATCAAAACCATCTAAAGCCTTGAAACTTTTGTTGGAAGATGGGGTAAATATTGACAATATATCATTCTCATCCGATGGACAGGGGAGTTTACCACAGTTCGATGACAAAGGGAATTATTTAGGTTTAACAGTTGCGGATGTAGCTACACTCTTTGAAGAGGTTAAGGATTGTGTAATACAAGAAGATATCCCTTTAGAAGAAGCTTTGAAGGTTATCACTATCAATCCTGCTAATTTTCTTAAATTAGAAAACAAAGGCCAAATAAATGAAAACTTTGATGCAGATATAGTGTTCTTAGATAAAAGTACTCTGGAAATAAAAAAAGTTATGGTAAAGGGTCGCACCATTTAAAAATCTAATGGAGGGCAGAGAAATGAAAATAACAGATTTAAAATTTGAAAAAATCAAAATTAAACTCAAAAAACCTTTTGTTATTTCGCGAGGAGCAACGGAGTATTGTGAATCGGTGCTTGTAAAAATAACTACTGATGAAGGATACTACGGTTTTGGAGAAGCTACTCCTTCTCGTTCGGTAACGGGGGAAAGCATCGATAGTGTAACATTTGTTCTTAAAACATTCAAAGAAATATTAATAGGACAGGATCCACTCGCTATAGAAAGAATCCATTATATATTGAACAAAGCAATCGCAGGAAATACAGCAGCAAAAGCAGCGGTTGATATCGCTCTCTACGATATAAAAGGAAAAGTGATGCAAGAACCTCTTTATAAGCTTCTTGGTGGATTTGAAAACAAAGTACAGACAGATATTACGATAGGGATTGGTGCACCACAAGAAATGGCAAACGAAGCAAAAGAGATGGTAGCTAGAGGGTTTAACATATTAAAAATCAAAACCGGTATTGATCTAAAAAACGATGTTGAGGCTATCAGACTCATACGAAAAAGTGTAGGAGATAACGTAAGATTGAAAATAGATGCCAACCAGGGATGGAATGTACACGATACGTTAACCGCAATCAAGATGATGGAAAATTACAACGTTGAAGCCGTTGAACAGCCGTTAGCCGATTGGGATTTTGATGGGTCTGCACTTTTGCGAAAAAAGGCTGATATGAAGATAATTTTAGATGAATCAATTCATAACGCTCATGATGCAATACATGCAATGAAAAAAGATAGTGCCGATATGATCAACATAAAACTGATGAAAAGTGGAGGGCTTTACGAAGCTGAAAAGATTGACGCAATTGCAGAATCTGCTGGAATTAATTGTATGGTTGGATGTATGGTAGAAACAAAGGTGGCCCTTACTGCGGGAGCAAGCTTAGTTGCAGCTAAAAGAAATATAACAGATGCTGATTTAGATTCTTTCATGTATTATGAAGAATTCGAAGGAATAAAAGGAGGATTTGAAGTAAAAGGAGATACAATAATTCTTTCGGACAAACCTGGTTTAGGAATAGAAATCAATATGTGAAAAAGAAGAGGGGGGTAGATCTTGATTGTGACAAGATCTAGATTGACTGTATATCCCCCTCCATTTCTAACGTTGAAAAATCGATTGGAAATTTCACAGGTCTGTCCAAAAGGGCAGACTTGTAAATTCCTAAAACAGCTTCTACAGCCTTTTTCCCTTCTTCACCGTTAATAAAGGGATCTCGATCTTCTTCTATCGATTGATAAAAATCTCTGTAAAGTGGAATGTGCCCGCTCCCATAAACCGTATCAGGATCTGGGAGATTTTGAAATGGATGTCCATCTTCTCCTTCAAATCTCCAATGTTTTATCTTATTCACCGCTAAGCCACCGATAACCACTGTGCCTTTTTCTCCAAATATCGATAGAGTTTCTTCCAAGTTTTTTGGATATATATTTGCTGATCCTTCTATAATTCCTACAGAACCGTTTTTAAATTTTACTATTGCCCCTCCAAAATCCTCGGCTTCTATATAAGGATGCGTGAAGTTCTTAATAACACCGTATATTTCATCTATTTCAGAGCCCATATTCCACAATAGCAAGTCTATATTGTGCGTACATTGGTTCATCAACGTGCCCCCGTCGTATTCCCAAGTGCCCCTCCATTTTGCCTGCTTATAATATTCTTCGTTTCTATTCCACCTAATGGAAGCTTGACCATGGAGAATCCTTCCAAATGAATCTGTTGTAATTTTTTTTCTTAATTCTTGTATAGGTGGATTGAACCGATTTTGAAAACAAACCCCTAACTTTAAATTTTTCCTTTTTGCAAACTCTATCATCTCGTTCATATGTTTTGTTGATAGGGCCATTGGTTTTTCCACTAACACATGTTTGTTGTTTTGCAGGGCTTCCATGGTGATTTCATAGTGATTTCCACTTTCGGTGGCTATTGCCACGGCATCTATATCGGTTCTTTTCAACAATTTACTGTAATCCGTGTATATTTCTGGTTTGTTTAATCCAGAATTTTCTACCTTACTGGCAAATTGTTTTGCTCTTTCTTCTTTTAAATCGCAAACAGCCACGTTTTCAATAATATCAGAATTTTTTATGATCGCTTCTGTGTGTTTTTTTTGAGCAATTCTTCCACAACCTATTACAGCCAATTTAAGCACGGAATATCACCTACTTTTAAACTTTTTATAATAGAGAAACTTTTTCTGGATACTTCTCTCTAAGTCCTTTTGTGATATTTTTTGTATCAAAAACTATATCGGCATTTTCCAAAACAAAATTGTAATCCACCTTTTTATGTCCGGTAGTAATTAAGACCGCATCTGATTCCTCTAACAATTCTTTTGTTAAATCTACCGTTTTATACTCTATTCCTTTGTGAGAAAAATTTTTTATATAAGGATCATGAATTTTCACTTCTGCTCCCTTTTTTTCTAAAAGCTCCAGAATTTTCAACGCAGGAGACTCTCTTAAATCGTCGATATCGTTTTTATAACTCACCCCTAACATCAATATTTTGGAACCATTCAAACACTTTTTATTTTCGTTTAAAATGTCCATTAGTCTTTCGATTACGTACTCGGGCATATAATCGTTTATTTCCCCTGCCAATTCTATTATCCTTGTGTGATAGTCAAACTCTCTAGCTTTATACGTTAAATAAAAAGGATCTATTGGAATACAATGGCCGCCCACACCTGGTCCGGGATAAAAAGGCATGAACCCAAAAGGCTTTGTAGCAGCTGCGTCTATTACCTGCCAGATATTTATTCCCATTTTCTTTGCTAAAATAGCCATTTCATTGATGAGACCAATATTCACTATTCTAAAGGTATTTTCCAGAATTTTTGACATCTCTGCTTCCTTAGGGGACGATACGGTGAAAACACCAGCGTTTAATACGTTTTCATAGAGGGTTTTTGCATGTAAAGTACATTTTTCGGTAACTCCACCGACTACTTTTGGTGTATTTTTGGTCTTGTAAATCAAATTTCCTGGATCTACCCTCTCTGGGCTAAAAGCTAAATAAAAATCTTTTCCAACCTTAAACCCATATTCTTGTAATAATGGCAGAATTACTTCTTCGGTGGTTCCTGGATATGTAGTGCTTTCTAAAACAATCAACATTTCTGGGTGAAGCCTTTTTGCTACCTCTTTTGTTGAATCAACAACAAAACTTAAATCAGGTTGTTTGTATTTATTCAAAGGGGTTGGAACACATATCATTACACAATCGCATTCCTTTATTTTATCATAATCGGCAGTGGCGCTTAGATAACCATCTTCAACCAGCTTTTCTAACTCTGAATTTACAACATCTCCAATATAATTTACCCCTTTGTTGACCTTTTCTACCTTTTCTTGTTGTACATCGAACCCTAAAACATGGTACCCTGCCTTCGCTTTTTCTACCGCAAGAGGTAAACCAACATAACCTAAACCTATTACCCCTATCTTTGCCGTTTTATCTTTTATTTTGTCTAGTAATGCCATTTTTTAGTCCTCCTCTTTCTAGAATAACACTATCTTTAGAAACTCTAAAACTAGTTTGAAAAAAACTCTTTAATACATTTAACTACGTATTCCTGCTCTTTTTTGGTGAGCTCTGGAAACATCGGCAAAGCTATCGTCGATTTAGATGCCTTTTCAGCTACAGGGAAGTTCCCTTCTTTATAACCCAAGTTCTCAAAACACTTTTGAAGGTGCAAACCCAGGGGATAGTATATCGATGTTCCAACGCCTTTATTTTCTAAAAATTTCTTCAATTTATCCCTATCTTTGGGGTTATTCAAAGTAACAACGTATTGGTGATAAACATGGGTTCTATCATTAAAATAAGCAGGATAACTTAAATCTTCGTTGAGGTTATGTAATTCAAATAATTCTTCATAATTTTTTGCCTTTTTTATTCTTTTATCAATGTATTCATCTAAATTGTTTAGTTTTATTCTCAATATTGAGGCTTGAACTTCGTCTAATCTTGAATTGTAACCAACTTCATCGTGATAATATTTTTTTGCTGCACCATGGACTCTTAGTTTTCTGACCCTATCTGCCAAATCCGCGTCGTTTGTAACAACCATTCCACCATCACCATAACCACCCAGATTTTTTGTTGGGAAGAAAGAAAAAATACCCAAATCTCCTATACTACCACTAAATTTTCTTTCGCCATTCTTATACTGCCATACAGACCCAATAGATTGAGCGGCATCTTCTATGATTTTTACGTTGTAATTCTCTCTTATTTTTTCCAATCTCTCTAAATCAACGGTTTTTCCAAAAAGGTGTACAGGAATAATTGCTTTAATTTTTTCTTTTTCCGGATGATTTTCAAGCAAATCTTCGACTTTATCCAAATCAAGGTTGTAGTATTTATCTTCTACATCCACGAATATAGGAGTGGCTCCATTCAGTACAATTGCACTTGCAGTTGCAAAAAAAGTATATGGTGTGGTGATGACATAATCCCCTTCTTTTATACCCAGAGCTTGAACCGATATTCTTAGGGCATCAGAACCATTGGCAACACCGATAGCATACTTTACGTTTATATACTTCGCAATTTCCTCTTCTAAGGCTTTTACATTACTTCCCATAACCACGTTTCCAGAAGTGAAAACAGCATCCAACTTCTTCAGAACATCTTTTCTCAATTTTTCATATTGCCTTGTTAAATCAAAAAGAGGAACCTCCATCTTATCTTTCATTTCATATCCCCCTCCAAAGAAATATTGCCTTCCTCATCTATCTTAAAAACGTACAATTTTTCCAAATTTCTTTCCGTTGCCTTTTCCAATATTTTTTCTGACTTCCTGAACGAAGCTATTATGAGGGCATCATAGGTTAACTCTTTGGCTTTTTCCGGCGGGTAAATATCTATTCCTTGAAGCTTATCTCCTTGCTTTGAAGGAGAATCATCCAAAAATCCAATTATATTAATATTTTCATCCTTCAAAACCTTTAGTACAATCCCTCCAACAACCCCTGCACCATACAAAAGAATATCCTTTAAATTATCTTTTTTAAGAGTTTGAAAAACTTTTTTGAAGGAGTCTTTGGTTTCTGTGTACAGCTCAGAAACCTCATCAACGAAACTAAGGGTTAAAAATTGCAACCTCTTTTTTCCCGCCTCTGTAAGTTCATAACTCATATTACGTTTGTTTTCACCGCTTTTTATAATATTTCCATTCTCTTCAAAATCCTTTAAATACTTGTTTATCATCGATGGGACAACCCCTACTTTTTTCGCCATCGTTTCTTGAGAAATATCGTTTTCTTGAGAAATTAACTTTAAGATCATCATTTCTCGAAAGTTTGGAGAGGGGTTGAAAAAAATGTAATTTTGAATATTTAGCATTGGGAAGATCACCTCTAATCATTTCATTCATACACCAAGTGAATAATCATAATTAATTATAACAATTATTTGGTTCTATCACGAAAATAGTG